>JAIVGT010000267.1 GCA_020201485.1 Halobacteriales archaeon | reverse complement strand
GAACAGCGCCGCGGTCGTGCGCTCGTCCGGGTTGAGGTGGCGCAGGCGCTCGCCCTGGATCCACACCGTGCGGGGCGGGTCGGGCGGGCCGAGGAGGAGGAGGTAGGCTTCCGTGTCGCGCCGGATGCCGTGGCTCACGACGAAGGCGCTCGCCACGCTGCGCAGGAGCACGTCGAGGCGGCCGCTCGTGCCGGGCACGTCGTCGAGGGAGAAATTGGGCGCTGTGACAGCGCGGTGCCCGATGACGACGAACGTGCGCACGGTTGACGAACGGGCGCGGGGCTCAAAAGGGTTTGCCACGCCCGCATCGCCGGGAGCGGGCCGCGCGCGTCGTGACGCGGGAGCGCAGGCACGTGTCGCCCGCCACACCACAAGCCGAAACTACCGGCCACCTCCCCCGCCAACCCCTATCTGCCAGCGGAGCCCACCAGGGACCGGTGACCGCCGAGTGGAAGCCAGCGCCGCGGGTTGAAGCCCGCCCCGGGCGATGGGCGCGCCATGGAGCCGGAGGCGCGCCAGGCCAGCCTGCGCGACTGGTCCGCCCGCGCCAGCCTGCCAGGGGGCTCGGCGTTCGTGGCCGGTGACGGCTTCGTCAGCCACCCGCTCCTCGCCCCGCACAGCGTCGAGCATCGCGCGTTCCAAGTGCACATCGCCGAGCGCGCCCTGCGCAAGAGCAGCCTGGTCGTGCTCCCCACCGGCCTGGGCAAGACGGTCATCGCCGTCCTCGTCGCGGCCGAGGTCCTGCGCCGGGGGGAGCGCGTGCTCCTCCTCGCGCCCACCCGCCCCCTCGCCGTGCAGCACCACGCCAGCTTCACGAAGATGCTGCCCGACCTGCGCGCCGCCTTGTTCACGGGCAGCGACGGGGACCGGCCCGCCGCGTGGGCGGAAGCGCAAGCCGTGTTCGCCACGCCCCAAGGCCTGGGGAACGACCTGGACGGGGAGCTCTACTCGCTCCAGGACGTGGGCCTCATCATCTTCGACGAGGCGCACCGCGCGGTCGGGGACTACAGCTACGTCGCCATCGCCGCGCGCTACCGCCAGCAGCGCCAGGACGGGCTCGTCCTCGGCCTGACCGCCAGCCCGGGCGCGCGGCAGCAGCGCATCGACGACGTCGTGCGCAACCTCGGCATCGCCAACGTCGAGAGCCGCGTCGCCGAGGACGCGGACGTGCGGGACCACGTCAAGGACATCGACGTGGAGTGGGCGAAGGTCAGCCTGCCCGCGCCCATGCGGCAGGGCCAGAAGCTGCTGAGCGCCGTGCTTCGCGAGCAGCTGAAGGAGAAGCCGGGCAAGAGCGACCGCGTGTTCCTCAAGGACCCGCGCGTGCAGGAAGCGCTCGAAGCCGTGAAGGACCACACCCCTTCGCACCCGAAGCTCACGCGCCTGGTCACGGTGCTGCGCGAGGAGCTGGAGGCGCACCCCGCCGCGCTGTGCATCGTGTTCGCGCAGTACCGCGACACCATCGACAGCATCCAGCGCGCGCTGGGCGAGTCCGGCATCCCGGCGGAGCGCTTCGTCGGCCAGGCCACGCGCGGCGCGGACAAGGGCATGAGCCAGGCGGTGCAGGCCGAGACGCTCGCGCGCTTCCGGCGCGGGGCGTTCCGTGTGCTCGTCGCGAGCAGCGTGGCCGAGGAGGGCCTCGACATCCCGCAGGTGGACCTGGTGGTGTTCTACGAGCCCGTGGTCAGCGAGATCCGCGCCATCCAGCGGCGGGGCAGGACGGGCCGCGCGCGCGAGGGGCGCGTCGTGGTGCTCGTGGCCCAGAAGACGCGCGACGAGGCCTACGCGCAAGCGGAGCGCCGGCGCGAGGAGAAGATGCACACCCTGGTGCGCGGCATGGGCGACGAGGCTTCGGAGCAGCCGGAGTTCGCCGTGGACCCGGAGGAGCCGGCTTAGCGGCGGCGCAGGCTGAGGCCGTCCCAGCGCCACGCCGGGCCCTTGCCCTGCAGGTGCACGCCGCCCAGCCAGCGGTCGATGCCGCGGCGCGCGATGGCGTCCTCCCCGGCGAGGATGGGGTTCGCGTCGGCGAGGATGCGCAGGGACCAGCCGTGCGGGTCTGCCGCTGGGCCGTCGATGCGCACGAGCGGCACCGGCGCGCGGGCCAGGTCGCGCAGCATGGCTGCGACCTGCAGGTCGCCCCAGCCGAGCATGACCACGGCGGGCGCGGATTGCAGCTTGCGGAACAGCTCGCCGAAGGGCAGCGCGCCGTCGTGGAGCGCGTGGAGGGCGGTCTCCTCCGCCAGGCCCAGGCCGTTCTCGTTCGGGAAGCGCTCCAGGTGCCGCGCCAGGCCCTGGCCGAACCAGCGCCAGGATGGGAAGCCGCGCTTCAGCAGCTCGGCGAGCGGCTCGGGGTCGGCGCTGCCGTACTGCTCCCAGAACGCCGCGGCGAGCGCGGCCTGGCGCGGGCCGACGGTCTGGCGGCGCGCGAAGGCGGTGGCGGTGCGCTCCGGGGTGTGCAGGCCCTCATGGCCCTCGCTCGCGAGCTTCACGTCCGCCGCGCCGACCCAGTCGTCGGCGAGGTGGGCGAGCACGTAGGCGAGGTTCGCCTGGCAGAACAGGTCCTCGTCCGCCCAGAGCACGACCTGCTTTTGGCCGCCGAGGGCCTCGAGCAGGCCCGCGTCCTCGGCCATCGTGTCCGGCATGCCGGCGGCGACGCGCAGCTTCCAGTCCGCGGGCGAAGCGAGGCCGTTCGGCACCGGGCCCTCGCTCAGCGCGTCGCGCCACACCGCGACCTCGCCGGGCAGGCCGGCGGCGCGGATGCGACCGGCGGTCGCGTCGCCGTTCGCGAGGTGGAGCATGCCTACTCCGGCAGCTCCTGCCCGTCCATCTGCAGGCGCTGCATGAGCCGTTTCTGCGCCTTCTTGTTGCTGGCGAAGCCCTTCACGGCGCGCTTGCTCATCTCGAAGTACTTCAGCAGCTCCTTGACCTCGCGCGGCTCGACCCCTGCGCCGCGCGCGATGCGTTGCACGCGCGAGCCCTTGATCTCTGTCGGGTTCTCCATTTCGTGCTTCGTCATGGAGCCCATGATGACCTTGAACTTCGCCAGGCGCACCTGGGTCTCGTTCATGGCCTCGTCGCTCATGCGCCCGCCCATGCCCGGGATCATGTTCATGATCTTGCTCATCGAGCCCATGCCGCTGAGCATCTCCATCTGCTCGCGCATCTCGACGAGGGTGAACTTCCCGCTCAGGATCTTGCGCGCCGTCTTCTCCGCGGCGTCCTCGTCGGTGACCGCGTCCTGGGCCGCTTCGAGCAGGCTCTGGATGTCGCCCATGCCGAGGAGGCGGGAGATGAAGCGCGGCGGGTCGAACTTCTCCAGCTCGTCCACGTGCTCGCCCGTGCCGACGAACACCACCGGCGCGCCCGTCTCCGCCACGGCGCTGAGCGCTCCGCCCCCCTTCGCCGACCCGTCGATCTTCGTGAGCACGACGCCCGTCAGGCCCACCGCATCGTGGAACGCCTTCGCCTGCGGCCCGGCCTGCTGCCCGACGGTGGCGTCGATGACGAGGAACTTCTCGTCCGCCTGGATGACGTCGGCGACGTCCTTGACCTCCTGGACGAGGTCGTCCTCCAGGCGGTGACGGCCGGATGTGTCGACGATGATGACGTCGGCGCGCTCCTTCTTCATGTGCGCCAGGCCCTCGCGCACGACGCGCGGGGCATCCCCGGCCTTGGCGTTCGGGTCGCCGTAGAACGCGACCTTCGTCTGCTGGCTGAGCTGCTGCAGCTGATGGTACGCAGCCGGCCTGTGCACGTCCGCGGCGATGACGCCGACCTTCAGGCCCTTCTTGCTGTACCACTTGCTCAGCTTGCCCGTGGTCGTGGTCTTGCCCTGGCCGTACAGCCCGACCATGAGGATGCGCATCGGCTTCGCCGGGATGTCGCGCTGCTTTCCGAGGAGTCCGACCATCTCGTCGTTGACGATCTTGATGACGTGGTTGCGCGGGCTCATGCCCTTGGGCGGCTGCTCGTTGAGCGCGCGGTCCTGGATGTTCTTCGTGAGCTGGAGCGTGAGCTTCACGTTCACGTCCGCTTGGAGCAGGGCGCGCTGGATGTCGCGCACGACCTCCTTGACCAGGGCCTCGTCCACGCGCGTCGCGTTGGCGATCTTGCGGAGCGTGCCGCGCAGGCTCTCGCCCAGGGCGTCGAGGACCATCGGGCCAGGGAGGGCGCGCCCCGGGATAAAAAGGTTGGCGGCTGGCCCCGGTCACGGTCCCAGGCGCGCCTCGACCGCGGCCCACCAGCCCTGGAGCGCGACGGGGGGCTCCAGCTTCGCGCGCAGCGTCCAGTTGCCGGCCGCGGGCGCGTCCAGGTCCTGCACGACGATGGTATCCGTGCTGTTCGCGCCCGCGTGCGCGCGCGCGATGACGGCGCCGGCCAGGCGCAGCTCCACCTGCAGGGGCTCGCGGCCGTCGAGGTGGAAGATGCTGCGCAGGTGGCGCACGCCCGCCGGCAACGCGAAGCCGAAGCCGTCGTCCCCGATGACCTCGTGCGCCACGGGATCCTCGCCCAGGATGCAGCCGGCAGCGCGCCAGGCGATGCGGGAGGGCGACGCGTCTTGCTCGAGGGGCGGCGGCACCGGGCAGGGCTGGCCCGAGGGCAGGAGCAGCAGGTCGGGCTCGGGCGGCGCGGCGCAGCCCGGCAGCAGCAGCGCAGGGATGAGGAGCAGGAAGGCGCGCATGCCCCGAACTGCTTCTCGGGGGATAAGCCGTGATGCCCAATCGGCGCGAACGAATCATGCGCGGCGGGCGCGCAGCTCCAGCTCCTCCCACGTCTCCATCCCGTGCTCCGCCGACAGGTCGCACAGGTCCACGCGCGGCCAGGCGCGCGCGGCGTCGCGCAGCGGCCCCGCCTCGCGCGCGATGCGGACCGCGCCCCGCGCCTCCAGGGCGTGGAGCATGCGCACGGCGATGTTCGGCGCGGCGCGGAACGCCTGCGCGCTCGCGGCGCTGTCGCCATAGACCCGGTCGAGCTCCGCGGGACGCGCGTCGTCGGCGTCGAGGAGCTCCGGGCAGTGCAGGCTGAGCGCGATGCCGTTGCGCAGCGGGACGAGCGGGTAGGCGCGGCAGGCCAGCGGCCGGTGCTCGTAGATGCCGCACACACCCCCGCGCGCGAAGCCCCACTGCGTGCTGCGCGGGCCGGGCTCCAGGTCCGGCTTGGCCTCGAGGAACGGGCATTCCAGCGCCGCGAGGCGGTAGCTCAGGACGACGATGCGGCGCGCCGGCTCGTCGAGCACCCCGTCGAACGCCTGCACGTCGGGCGCGATGCCGCGCTGCTGGGCCAGCCGGCGCAAGCGCTGCCATTCCCAGCTCAGCAACGGCAGGCCGGGCTCGCTGCTCAGGCGCAGCACCGGTCCGGTCTCCGGCTCCCACTCCGGCGCCTCCCGGGCGAAGCCGCGGCAGCAATCGCCGCAGCCCGTGCAGGTGAACTGCGCCATCGGGAGCATGGCCGGCCGAGCCCGCGGGCCGCCTTAACGGTTTCCTGCAGGGCGGTTGCCTTCGAGCCAGGCCGCCAGCTTCCCGAGCGCGCGGCCGCGGTGCGACAGCGCGGTCTTGCGCGCCAGCGGCAACTCGGCGAAGGTGAGCGTCTCACCCTCCGGGACGAAGACGGGGTCGAAGCCGAACCCGCCGGCGCCTGCCGGGGCCGAGGCGATGCTGCCCGGGCACACCCCCTTCAGCAGGAACGGCGCGCTCATGCCCGGCTCCAGGTAGGCGATGCAGCATTCGAAGCGCGCCGCGCGCGGCTCGCCGTCGAGCAGGCGGAGCAACCCTGCATTGCCGATGGTGCGCTGGACGTACGCGCTGTACACGCCGGGGAACCCGCGCAACGCCTCGACGAACAGGCCGGCGTCGTCGACGAAGTACGCGCCCGGGACCTTGCCGCGCAGCCACAGCGCGCGCTCGCGCGCGACCTCCTCGAGCGTGTCCGCCTGCACCTCGGGGTGGGGCACGTGGTGCTGCACGACGTCGATGCCGAGCGGCTGGAGCGCGGCCTGCGCCTCCTCCGCCTTGTGCGCGTTGCCCGTGACCATGCGCAGCTTCATGCGCGGTACCCCTTGTAGCGCCCGCGCCGGCTGATGGCGTCGAGCACGTGCGCCGTGCGCGGCGCGCCGGCATAACGCGCGGCGTAGCCGGCCCACACCTGCGGGAACAGGTCGCCGTGCCGCGCGTGCGTCGCTTGCAGCGCCTCGTGCAGGACGTGCAGGTCCACGCCCTTGTCCTCGTCCTCGACGCTGATGTGCCCGAGCCCGAAGTCGATGACCATGACCTCGCCGTCGTGCACGAGGAGGTTGCTCGTCGTCAGGTCGCCGTGCACGATGTCGTGCGCGTGCAGCTTGCCCACGGCCTCGCCCGCCCTGCGCAGCAGCGCGTCCCGCTCCGCCGCGGTCGCGCGCTCCAGCGCTTCGCGCATCCGCTCGCCCGGCAGGCGCTCCATCGTCAGCGTCGCCTCGCGCGCGTGCGCATCGTACACGACCGGCGCGCGCACACCGGCGCGCTTCGCCTCCCCGAGCAGCCGCGCCTCGAGCTTCGTCCGCTGGCTGCGCAGCCGCTGGTCGAGCTCCGGCGCGCGCCATCCCTTCGGCAGCCGCCGCTTCGCCACCGCGTCGCGCCCCAGGTGATCCACGCGCTCCACGAGGGCCTCCGCGCCCCGCGCCAGCGCGCCGTGCGGCGCATCCCCGCCGGGATGGAAGGGCAGCGGCTCGCGCCACGTGACCTCGACGTCATCGGTGCGCTGCCGCGGCTGCACCGGGCCTGGGTCGCCCCGGACCTGGCCGCGCTCGTGCATGAGCAGGCCGGTCCAGGCGATCATGGCGCCGTTGTCCACGCACAGCTTCTTGATCGGCCAGAAGGCCTTGGCGCCGCGCTCCGCGCACATGCGCTGCACCATGGCGCGCAGGCGCTCGTTGCAGGCCACGCCCGCTGAACGCCACGTCCATGCCCTTCACGCTGTTCGGCATCTCCAGGACGCGCTGGCCCTTCGCCGCGAGCTGCTCGATGATGGGGCCGCCTGGGAAGCCGATGCCTTGCTCGCGCGCGAACTTGTCGAGCATGTTGCCGATGCCCATGTCGAGGGTCTCGCCGAACACGCGGTAGCGCTGCTCCGTGAAGGCGATGACTTGCGTGTTGCCGCCGCTCACGTAGAGCAGCACCGGGTCCCGCGCCGGCGTGGCGACGCGGCCGATCTCGACGTGCGCGATGCAGTGGTTCACGCCGACGAGCGGCGCGCCGACGCTGCGCGCGAAGGCGCGCGCCGCGATGCTCGCCGTGCGCAGGCAAGGTCCCAGGCCCGGGCCGATGCTGACGGCGACGAGGTCGATGTCCCCAGCGCGCAGCTTCGCGTCGTCGAGGGCTTGGCGCAAGACCTGACCGCCCACCTCGGCGTGGTGGTTCGCCGCCTCGCGCGGGTGGATGCCCAGGTCCTCGGCGCTCCGGTGCATGTCGAGGACGTTGCTGAGGACCTGGCCGGAGCTGTCCACGACGCCCGCGCCGAAGGTGTGGGCCGTGCCCTCGATGCCGAGACAGCGCACGGGGGCGCATGCCCGGCGCGGGCACTTCAGCTTTGCTCAGCCCTGCACTGGCAGGAAGCCGTCCACGACGAACTTCGGCCCGCCCACGGTGCGGACGAAGCCGGGGTGCGAGATGACGTCCGCCGGGTGCGCGGTCGTGTCGCTGAAGGCGATGAGCAGGTCCCCTTCCGGGCTGATGGTCGTCTC
Source organism: Halobacteriales archaeon (assembly GCA_020201485.1). Classification (GTDB taxonomy): domain Archaea; phylum Thermoplasmatota; class SW-10-69-26; order JACQPN01; family JAIVGT01; genus JAIVGT01. Next base: position 3,836 of record JAIVGT010000267.1, on the reverse strand, counting down.
GAAGAAGTCGCCCATCCGCCGGTCGCTGCTGCTGTCACCCCGGATGCTGCCGACGAGGCACGTCGTGCCGCTCAGGCAGATGGGGCCGAGGTGGTGCAGGGGCTTGACGACCTGCGCGCCGAAGCTCGGCACGGCCGTGTCCGCGCCGAAGGCGGCGATGCTGACCACGTGCCACGGCCGGTCCACGGCCCCGCTGCTCGGAGAGCCGCTCGTCGGGCTGGCGTAGAGCGTGACCGCGACGCGGCCCTCGCTGCCCGCGCTCACCCAGGGCCAGACGAGCGTCTGGCTCGCCGGGTCGCCGAGCGCGGATCGGACCTGCTCGCTGAGGTCGTAGACCCAGGGCCAGGTCGCGCCCCGGTCCGGGCTCCCCGCCAGGTACACGCGCGTGTTCGACTCCGGCCAGGTGATCCACACGTTGCCCGCGCCGTCCACGGCCGGCTCGTTGATGCTGCCGCCGCTGTGCCCCGTCGGGCCGTTGCGCGTGAACGTGCTGCCGCCGTCGGTGCTCGTCGCGAGGCGAGCCCCGCAGCTCACGTACATCGTGCCGTCGGGCGCGACGAGGAAGTCGCCGCCGCACGGGTCCTGCCCGAGCCGCGTCCAGGTCAGCCCGCCGTCGTCGCTGCGCAGCACGTGGTGGTCCACGTAGTAGTTCGCCGTGAACCAGAGCTGCGAGCCATGGCTGGCGAGCCATTGCCGGTCGAGGGGCGCTCCGGCCGCGGTCGGGTTGCCCGGGAGCCAGGTCTGGCCCATGTCATCGCTCCACGACACGCTCGCCCCGGCCGCGAACAGGTCGGTGTGCACGATGCGCCCCGTGCCCATGATGGTCATGTCCGGGTCGCTGATGCCGGGCGCGCCGGGCGCGCGCGGGCCGAGCCCTGCCGCGAGGCCGATGTTCGTCCAGGTCAGGCCGTCGTCCGTGCTGCGCCAGAGGTAGCTCTCGCCGGCGTAGTCCACGAGGGCCTCGGTCGGCACATGACCTTCCTGCGCGCGCACGTAGAGGTGCGTGAAGCCAGGGTGCGCGCTGACGACGATGGTCCCGGCGAAGGCGGCGATGACCGGCTCCCCGCCCGCGCGCACGTCGTCGACGAGCACCGGCGCGCCGAACCGCAGCAGGCTCGGGTCGTCGCTCGTGCCCGGCATGGCCTGGACGAGCAGGCCGGCGGCGAGCAGGAGGAGGGGCAGAAGGAGGGGCAGGAGCAGCGGCCGCGCGCGCATGGCGCGAGGGACCGGTCCCGCGCCTATGAGGGTTCTCGGGAGAGCGTGCGCGCGCTATCCGCGGACCAGCTTCGCCACGGCCAGCTCGCTCCGCCCGTCGCGCGTGTCGGCCCAGCTCGCGTAGCACACGCCCGCCTCCGGCCCGGGCTTCGGCATGCAGGCCAGGCCGTTGTAGTCGCCGATGAACGGCACGCCCGTCTGGTGGAAGCCGAGGTCGCCGTCGAAGCTGCTGTTCGTCACGCGGAAGCTCGTGAAGTTCAGGCCGTCGGGGGCGATGGCCCACGTCAGGTCCATGAGCTTGTTCGCCGGGTCGTAGCGCCGGTCGTTGTACGCGACGTGCACGCCGCCCCACGCGTCCACGGCCAGCGCGGGATGGAAGCGGTCGTGAGCGTCCGGGTCGCCGCTCACGCTGCGCGGCTCGCTCCACGTCGCGCCGCCGTCCCGGCTGACGCTGATGCGCGGGTCGAGGTGCCCGGAGACGTTGAGGTCCCACACGGCGTAGGCCCAGCCCTGGCGCGGCCCGCCGCTCCGGTCCACGGCGATCTGCGGGTTGTTCGCCACGTAGAACTGGGCGTTCGGCAGGTTGGGCACGATGACCACGTTCGTCTGCGCCACGTGCACCGGCGCGCCGAAGGTCGCGCCGTCGTCCGTGCTCGCCGCGACCCACAAGTCGGCAGGGGCGGGCGTGCCGAACCCGTCGCTGCTCAGCCAGAAGGCCAGGACCCTGCCGTCGTCGCCGGCGGTGATGGCCGCCGGGATGTTGAACTTCGCATCCGGCGCACTGACCAGGACGGGCGGGCCGAAGGTCGTGCCGCCGTCGCTGCTCGTGACGATGAACATCGTGTTGTGGCCCTGGCCCTCGATGGCCTGCCCGATGCCGAGCGGGTCGCCGATGCCGCTGCCCGGGCCGCTGCCGTACACCTCGACCACGTCGTAGAGGAAGCCGTCGTCGGCGAAGGCGAACATGGGGTCGGTGTTGCACGTGAAGGGGCCGAGCGTCGGGTCGGTGCTGCGCTGCGCCTTCAGACCGCCGATGTACTGGTCCTTCCACGTCGCGCCGCTGTCGTGGCTCGTGGCGAGGCCGACCCAGACGCAGTCGGTCGCGTTCGGGTTGTAGTCCTTGCCGCCGACCATGAGGTTGCGCGCGTCCTTCGGGTTCAGGGCGAGCCAGTTCTCGTTCGCCGGACCGCTCTCCGCGCTCGCCCGCGTCGTGCACGGGTCGCTCCAGCCGGGCGTGCGGTAGCAGTCGAGGTGCCAGGTCACGGAGGCCGGACCGGGGGCGACCGGCGCCGTGCATCCGGCGAGCAAGGCGATGGCGAGCAGGGCGAGCTTGCGCATGTCAATCCCTCACGAGGCGGGGCGCGGCGATGGGAGGCAGCGCGGCCGCGGCGTTCCGGAACACACGGGGCGCAAGCGGGTCGCGGTGCATAAGGTTCGCGACGGCGCCGGACCGAGGGCATTCATGCCGCCCGGCCGGCTTGCCACCCGGGATGGGCCTCGTGGACGCGGTCGGCGACGCGCTCACCCTGCGCGCCCGCATGGGCGACGTGCCGCGGGTGCGCGCGCTGGCGCAGGTCGGCCCGACGACGCGGCTGCTCGACGTCGGCGGGGGAACGGGCGCCATCACGGCGCGCGTCGCCGAGGGCGCGGCGAAGGTCTGGGTCCTCGAGCCGCACCCGCGCAAGGTGCGCCACGGCCGGGGCGCGCAGGACGGCATGGCGTTCCTGCAGGCGAGCGCGGAGCGCATCCCGCTCCCGGACCAGGCGTGCGACGTCGTGCTCGCCATCGTGTCGCTCCACCACGTCCCCGACGCGCCCGCGGCGCTCCGGGAAGCGTGGCGCGTGCTCGCCCATGGCGGGAGGCTCGTCGTCCAGGAATCGGACCCGGCGACCGACCAGGGCCGGCGCTTGGCGCACGTCGAGGCCTGGCTCGGGACGGGCGCGACGTTCCGCGTGCCCGAGGAGTGGTGCGCCCTGCTGCGGGAAGCGGGGTTCCGCGACGTGGCGTGGGAGCGCGCCCGACGCGGCTTCTTCGTGCACGCGCGCCGCTAACCGAGGGGCACGAGCAGCACGTTGTGGCCTTCCAGGGTGCCGCTGAGCCACACCGCGGCATCGCCCCTGAGGCGGACCTCGACGTTCTCCTGGTCGCGCGCCGGGAGCACGCGGCTCGCGCCCGACGCGAGGTCGAGGAGCCTGACCAGCCCGTCGTTCTGCGTCAGGGCGACGCGCTCGTTGGAAACCACGGGGCTCCACGCCTGGCCGGGCGGCGCGGCAAGCTCCACGCGCACCCGGACATCGGAGGCGGAGATGTACGCGCGGCGCGGGCCACCCGGCCGCGGGTCGAGATGCCAGACGACGTGCTCGCCGTCCGTGTCCGCGCTGCCCACGGTCGCGTTCATCCGGTCGAACGACACCTCGTCCATGAAAGGACGAAGGTGGTCGCCGAACGGTCCGTTGCCGCTGTCCGCGAGGGTGAACACGGCGAGCAGGGTGCCGTTCGCCGTGACCGCCGTCGCGTTCCACACGCGTGTCACACCGAACGGATGCGGCGCGTGGAGCGCCTCCCCCGTCAGGACGTTGACGACCCATCCGCCGGTCGCATTGTTGGCGAGGAGCCAATGG
>JAIVGT010000266.1 GCA_020201485.1 Halobacteriales archaeon | reverse complement strand
GCTCTGGAAGCCGCGCAGCTCCTCGAACTTCTCGCTGGCGAGCGCGCGCAGCGGGGCCATGTACATCGCCTTGCCCCCGCGCGCGAGCACGGTGTGCAGGATGGCGAGGTAGGCGACCAGGCTCTTGCCGCTCGCCGTGGGCACGGCCAGGACGAGGCTCTTGCCCTTGACGGCCAAGGGCGCGGCCTGCTCCTGGCTGGGGTAGAGCTGCGCATAGCCCAGCTCCTGCAACTTGGCCGCGATGCGCGGCTCGAGGGCCAGCTCCTGGACCTGCACGCGGCGGCAAGGTTGGGCTGGCTCTTAGCGGTTGAGGGGGGAGGTGGGTGAAAGTGCTCCCGTCGCCGCGCCCGGCGCGTAGGGCTTGGGCCACGTGCCCGCCTGGAAGGCCAGCCAATCGGGCACGGTCACCGGCTCGCAGGACTGGCGGCGCTCGGCGACCCCGACCGTCGGCCCGGCGAGGCGCGCAAACGCGGATGCGCACTCTCGCGCGACGGCCTCGTCCGAGGTCTGCACCACGCCGCGCACCGCGCCGTCGGCGAGCACGATGCCGACCCTCCAGCCGAAGTCCGCCTGGGGCCTGCCCCGTCCTTGCCGCGGCTCGCCGTCGGCGTGCACGAGGCGCACCTCGACGACCTGACTCAGCGGCCACGCGTCCGTGCGCACGCGGCCGAACCAGCCGTGGGTCCAGCGCACCTGCCCGGCCTCGACCTCGAGCCGGTTCGTGCGGGCCAGGCTGGCCACGCCTGCGACGAGGAGAATGACCGTGAACAGGCCGCACACGAGGACGCCGACCCAAGGCGAGCCTTCGAACGGGATGCCGCTGACCGACGGGTCGCCCCCGGCGAGCAGCGCCGAGACCCACGCGCCGTAGCCGAACAGGCCCGCGAGGACCAGGCAGAGCAGGAACGTGCCGATGCGCCGTCCCACCGGGTGGCGAACGTGGAAGGTGAGCCGGTCGAGGCCGAGCTCGATGGCGTCCTTGCGCCCGATGTGGGGCGCGTTGAAGTGGCTGCGCATGCGCTCCCGGACCATGGCGTCGCAGGCGGCGTTCCACGCAGCGACGGGCATCTCCGGCGGCTTCAGCAGGTCCGGCGGGCGGAGCAGGGCCTCGGTCAACTTGGGCATGGCGCGGTCTCCGCACGCGCTCGGCCCCACCCGCATTTCAACGTTGGCGAAGGTCGCAAGCGGGGGGCGCGGCCCTTCGCCCTTGGGTGAGCGCGCGGCGAGGGCGCTCCAACACGGCCACGGCAAAGCCCGTGCCGCGCAAGCGGATGTGCGGCCCATCCATCCAACCGCATGAGCGCAACCGCCAAAGCCAAGCCGAGGCGTAGTCGACCTTGCGCGCGGCGATCCTCCTCACGGCCCTGCTCCTCGCCGGATGCGCGCGCCCATGCTCCCGCCCACGACGCAGGGCCTCGTGCACGTGGACGCGCCCGCGCGGGACGCTCGGATAGCGGAGCGCGTTGGGGCCTCGCCCCTCGCGGGCAGCGGCCCGGCCTCGACGCGCCGCCTCAGGCTTCCGCCGGGTCCGGGCCCACGACCTGAACGACCTCGGGCACCGCCGGCGGCTGCGCGACCTGCGCGACCTGGGCCGCGCGGACCTCGACGCGCTCCAAGGCCTGCAGGCCGAGGGCGCTGACGAAGTACTGCGAGACCGAGCCGCGCTTGACCTCGAGCACGAGCTGGACGAGGCTGAGCTTCTTCAGGTGCCAGCGCACCGTGCCATGGTTCACGTCGAGCATGCGCGCGATCTCGCGCTGGTGCACGCCCGGGTTGCGGGCGATGATGCCCAGGACCTGCGTGGCGTTCGGGTTGCGCAGGACGGCGAGCGCCAGGCCCATGCGCTTCGCCTCGATGCCGCCCTCGACCGGGTAGAACACCTTGTACCCCTCGAGCTTCTTGCCGTTGACGAGGTTGCTCTCCTCGAGCTTGCGCAGGTGCCAGAGCACGTTCGTCGTGCTGAGCTGGAGCGCGCCCGCCGTCTCGCGCAGATGGCAGCCCGGGTTCGTCTTGATGTACTCGAAGATGGCGCGGCGCGCGTCGTTCTCGAGCACGTTCTCGCTGTTCACGAAGCGCGTGCCGAGCAGGCTCCACGCGGCGAAGCCGGCCAGGCCCACGCCGATGCTCACCGAGATCCACATCACGTCGCTGCCGAAGGACAGCGCGCCTCCGCCCAGGCTGGGCGGGGCGATGGGGCTGTTCGCCGGCGGCGGCACGCCCGGGTTGGACGGCGCGCCGGAGCCCGAGGGCAGCACGGCCGGGGGCGGCGCTGCGCTCGGCGGCGCGCTGGGCGGCGGGCTGGATGCGCTGCTCCCCGGGAACTCGGGCGCGCTGGCGCTCGGCTCCGCCACCCCTTGCAGGTCGGCGGCGCTCGCCGCGACCGAGACGGCAACCAGGGCAAGCAGGAGGCTGGCCGCGAGCAGGGGGACACGCATCAAGCCGGCTTGTGGCAGGGGGCGGTATTAAGCGAGAGGCTTTCGGCCGGCGGAGGGAAGGTCGGCCATTCGCCCCGGAAAACCGGCCTTTAAACCTGGATGCTTGAAGCCGTGGTATCCCGGGTGATGGTGGTTGGCGCATCCTGTCCCACGGCGCGCTGCTGCACGTGGCGCAGCGCGACCTCGCCCAGCGGGCTGAGGTGGTACGTGGCGCTCGCGCCGATGCGCCGCTCCTCAAGGAGCTCGGCCATGCGGAGCTTCTTCAGGTGCCAGCGAACCGTGCCATGGTTCACGCCGAGCAGACGCGCCACCTCGCGCTGGTGCACGCCCGGGTGCTCGGCGACGAAGGCGAGGATGCGCTTCGCGTTGCCGCTCGTCAGGGCCGCTCCGGCGAGGCTGAGGTCGCGCGCCATCGCGCCGCCGCTCGTCGGGTAGTAGACCTTGGCTCCGTTGCACTTCTTGCCGCGCACCAGGCCGCCCTCCTCGAGCTTCCGCAGGTGCCACACGGCGTTCGTCGTGCTCAGGCCCTGCGACTCGGTGATGTCCTTGAGGCTGGCCCCGACGTGCTCCTGGACGTAGGCGTAGATGCCGCTGCGCACGTCGTGCTGCAGCAGCTCCTCGCCGTCGCGGAAGCGCGTGCCGAGGGCGGCGAACATGGCGAGGCCGCCGGTGAGGGCGATGCCGCCGACGATGGCGAAGCTCCACGGGTTGCCCGGTCCGGAGGCGAAGCCGGGGGCGCCGGGCATGGGGGCGCCGTTCGAGGGCGCTGGCTGGCCGGAGGCGGGCACGGGCACGTGCGCCGGGTTGACCGGGGCCTTGCTCAGGTCGGGCAGCTCCGGGAGCGGGATGGGCAAGGGCGCATCCGCCGCGGCCAGGCCGCTGGCCGCGACGACGACCAGGGGGGCCAGCGCAACGAGTGCGAGCAGGCGGACTGCCATGCGTCCGCCCACCCCTTTGGGGCCTATAAGTGCATTTTGGCGTCTGCGTGCAATTCCGCCTTGCTGGGACCCTCGTCGCTTCCCGCCGGTTCGAACCCGGAAGGGCCGAGGCGGAGGGCGACCGTCTGGCCTTCGGCGCGCGCGCGGTGCTTGCGCAGGGTGGCGCGGCGCTCCCCGGGCGCGCTGCCCCGCTCGAGGCGGAGCACGGTGCCGGCGAGGTGGCGCATGGCGTGCCCGCCCAGGCCTTGCACGCCGTCGTCGCCATCGCTGAACACCTGGTTCGTGAGGAGCACGGCGATGCCGCGCTGGCGCGCGACGCTGTGCAGGCTGTGGAGCTGGCGGAGCAGGGCGCGGCGGTGCTGGATGCCGTCCCCTTCCGCGAGCTGGACGCGGTAGAGGAGCGTGGCCGAGTCGAGCACGACGAGGCGCACGTCCGGCGTCGCCTTCGCCACGCGCGCGGCGCGCGCCACCGCGCCGGGCTGGTCGCTGGGCTCGTGCACCGGCCAGACGAGGAGGCGCTGCTGCACGTGGGGGAGGTCGGGGCCGGCGAGCTGGGCCAGGCGCTCCAGGCTCAGCCCTTCCGTGTCGAGGTAGAGCGTCCTGCCCCCGGCGCGCGCCACGCTGCACACCGCTTGCAGCGCGAGGTTCGTCTTGCCCGCGCCCGCCTCGCCGTGCACCTCGGTCAGGCCGCCGCCTTCCAGCCCGCCTCCGAGGAGCGCGTCGAGCGGGGGGCCGATGGGGATGCGCGCGTGGGGTTGGGCAGGCTGCGCGGGTCGGAGGAGGCGGAGCGGGGCCATGGCTCCCGCTGGGCCGCGGAGGACTTAGCGGTTATGCGGGGATGGCGCTCACAAGGTCGTCGCGCCGGCGCGCAGCACCTCGACCTTCGTGCCCGCGCACGCGAGCCACGCGCCCGGGGGCACGTCGTCCGCGAGCAGCAGGCCAGCGTCCGCCTCCAGCTCCGCCGTGAGCTTCGTCAGGGCCGCGATGGCCTCGGGGTCCGCCGTCGGCACGCGCTGCACGATGACGCGCTTCCCGCCCGGCTGGTGCGCGGCCATGCTGATGCCCAGGTCGGCGACCTCGGTCATGACCTCGTAGCCGAGCTCCTGGAAGCTGCCGGCGAGGGCGGTGAGCGCGTCCGGGGTCGGCGCGGGAGCAGGCTCGGCCACCAGGACGGGCGCGGGCGCGACGACCGGCGGAGCGGGCGGCGCGAACAGCGTCGGCGCGGGCGGGGCCGCCGGCGCGGGCGCGGGCGTCGCGAAGGACACCAGGCCGGGCGCGAGGGGCTGCGCGGGCGGTGCCGGGGCGGGCGTCGGCGCGGGCGCAGCCGGGGGCTCGGCCTCGGCCGGGGGGGCCTTGCCGCGCTGCTTCGCCGCCTGCATCTTGTCGTTCATTTGCACGGTGTTGCTGATGAGCGTGCCGAACGGGCTGCCGCTGAAGCTGCCCATGCTGGACGATGCGCGGCCGGAGCGTCCGTCGCCGGCGACGGCGTAGTTGTTGACCTTGGCCGGCTTGAGCGGGCTCTCGCCGCGCAGGAGGCGGGCGAACTCGTCGGGCGTGCAGCGGCGGAAGTCGTTGTCGGCCACGAGGTAGCACACCTGCACGTTCTGGGCCTGGGAGCCCAGCGCCGGGCCCACGGCCTGCTGGATGCGCACCAGGTCCTCGGTGCTCAACGACTTGTAGCTGTCCTTGGGCACGCGCACGGCGAGGCAGACCTCGCGCTTCATGGCGGGCTGGAGGAGCTTCGCGCCCCACTCGCGGTCCACCTGGCGGCGCACCTCCTTGCTCGCCGGGGCGTCGTCCCGGAGCTTCTCCCGGATGGCGTCCCGGACGGGGATGGGGTCCACGCGCAGGACCTTCTCGTCCCCGATGAGCAGGATGTGCGTCGTGTTCGCCACGTGCTCCTCGGCGAGCACGTCGGCGCAGGCCTTGATGTCGCGGCCGTGCGGGTCCGGCCGCTCGCCGGGCACGCGCACCGCCAGCACCAGCTTGCCCTCGTGGCTCACCAGCTTGTGGCCATAGCTCGTCGCGAGCTGCGTGCGGAGGTCGCGGACCATGTCCGCCGGCAGAGGCGGCGGTCCATCATGGAGCATGGGCATCTGTGCATCCCCGCGCTCCCGATGCTTGCGGGCTTATAATAACGGCGTGGTTTTGATTGCGCGACCCCGGCGTCCCGGGAAATCTTATGCTTGTGGACAGCGAGGGCTGGGCGTTGAAGACCATCGGGCTGCTGACCCAGGACTTCGCCGCCTACTACGAGCTGGTGAAGCACCTCAAGGAGCAGGACCTGCCCTTCGCCAGCCTGGCGTTCGGCGATCCCCTTCCTCCCTCGGTCGGCGTGCTCATCACCACGCCCGCGGAGTCGGGCAAGGTCGCCTTCCCGCAGGTCGTGCTCTACCGCGGCGACGCGGCGCAGGCGGTGACCCTCGCGCTGGAGCAGCTCCAGGGCAAGCGGCACTATCAGAGCGTCGTCATCGGCATCGACCCGGGGG
>JAIVGT010000265.1 GCA_020201485.1 Halobacteriales archaeon | reverse complement strand
GCTCCCAGCCCATCGGCTCGGAGCGCGGCGCGCGGTCCAGATGAACCGGGCGGCGCAAGCCTATATAGCGCGCCGGGCCTTGCCCCAGCAACCAGGTGGGAACTTGCCCTTCCACGCGACCCTCGGCGCCGACACGCTGCGCAGCATCATCGATTCCGTCGGCACGCTCGTCGACGAGGCCAAGATCAAGGTCACGAAGGAAGGCATCAGCCTCAAGGCCGTCGACCCGGCCCACGTGGCGATGGTCGAGCTCACCCTGGGCAAGGGCGCGTTCGAGGACTTCAAGGGCGACGACGCCGAGCTCGGCGTGGACCTGGAGAAGCTCAAGGACATCCTGAAGCTCGCCCAAGCGGACGACGACGTCAAGCTCAAGCACGACGAGACGAACAACAAGCTCGAGGTCCGCATCGGCAACCTCACGCGCCGCATGAGCCTGGTGGACACGAGCGGCATGAGCGACCCGAAGGTGCCGAAGCTCGACCTGCCTGCGACCATCACGCTGAGCGTGAACGAGCTGGAGCGCGGCATCCGCGCGAGCGAGAGCGTGAGCGACCACGTGGCCCTGGCGGCGACGCCGGAGGCGTTCGAGCTCACCGCCGAGGGCGACACGGACACGGTCAGCCTGCGCCTGGAGAAGCCCATGCTCGGCGCGCTCAAGGTCACGGACAAGGTCCGCTCCCTGTTCAGCCTCGACTACTTCGCGAACATGGTGCGCGCGGCCAAGGGCTCGCCCGGCCTGACCATCCACCTGGGCAGCGACTACCCGGTGCGCCTCGAGTTCGAGATCGCGAAGGGCAACGGGCGCGTCACGTACCTGCTCGCGCCAAGGATCGAGAGCGAGTGACGGCTCGGCCGGCAAGGCCCCGGGTCGTGCGCGCGCCCGCTTTGCCGACGTGAAGCGCACGCTCGGGCGCGCAGATAAGAAAAGGATGGGCCCTCGCGGGGGCCCGAGGTCGTTGCACTGTGCTCAGGCCACGACGACGTTCGAGATGACCGCACCGGTGTCGTCGCCGAAGCCGTCCTCGTACACGCCGATGGTCATCGTGCAGCCGAGCGCGCACTGGACGCCGGCCACGGCGTTGCCCACGGTCTGCAGGGTCTGGAGGGGCGCGGTGGGGTTCACGGTGGCGCCGATGTTGATGACCGCGTCGCCGTCGAACGTCCCGCAGCCGCCGAGCGCGCCGGGGTTGAACGTGAAGCGGGCGGAGTTCAGGGGCCCGACGATCTGGACGAAGATGCCGTCGAAGGCCACGTTGTCCGTCGTGACCATGTGGTAGTGGAAGGACACGCTGGACACGACGCCCGACACCGCGGCCGACGCGGACCCGGCGTCGCCCGAGAGCTCATTGCCGTAGCAGTCGAACTGCCCGGCGGTCATCGCGTTGCCGTTGCAGCTGGCGTTGCCCGCCATGGTCCAGCCCGTGCACCAGGCGGGGGCGGCGCTAACGCCGGGAGCGGGCAGGGTGATCCCTGCGGCCGCCATGTTCGCCACGACCAGCAAAGCCAGGCCTCCGATGAGGATGGAGCGCATATTGGTTGCCTCAGGCTGCCCAAGCCTGGGCGGGTTGAGAACATTCTCTGTAGGGCGTGGCCATGGCCCGCTGGTCCGGCTGCGCAGACCATCGGCGCTTTCCGGCTCGCCCGCACGGCAGGGGACCGCCGGCCGACCCCCGGCGAAGCGCCAAGCCTTATCGCGCAGCCTCGCGCTCCGGCGGGCGTGGCCCTGCCCCTCCCGCTCCTGGCGCGCTACCCCTTCCTGCCGGGCGCGGCGGAGCACGTCGAGCAGGCGGGGCCAAAGCTGGAGGAGCTGCTGTTCGACCGGGCCTACGCGCGCGTGCGCGAGCGCGGCCTGGAGCGCGTGGAGCGCGCCATGCGCGAGGCGGAGATCCCGGCCGCGACCGTGGCCAGCGACCCGGAGGCGCTCGTCGAGCTCCTGAGCTACGGCGTGGGGCGCATGGTCGTGGCCTGCATGGGCATGCCGTACGCGGCGCGGCGCAGCGCCATGGCCGAGGCGAAGCTGGCGCACGCGCGGCTCCTGCAGGAGGACGAGGCGGCGGTGCGGCTCGTGGCGGGCACGCTCGGGCTGAAGCTGAACGGCGGCGCGGTGCACGTCGCGGATTTCCTGAAGCACAGCGTGGCGTTCAAGGAGGAGGCGTGGAAGCTGGTGAACCAGCCGCTGCGCGCGGGCTACGTCGAGCTGGACAAGCAGAAGCTCGCGCGCCTGTGCCAGGAGGCGGTGCGGCAGCGCGTGGAGCTGGCCGGGAGCCGCGAGCCCAGCGCCGAGATGGAGCGCGCCTTCGGCGAGCACGTGCCCGGCCTGCGCAAGCTCGCCGAGGAGCAACTGGCGAAGTTCCAAGGCGGCGACCTCGGGCCGGTGCGGTTGGAGCTGCTTCCGCCGTGCATGGCCCGGCTCCTCGCGCAATTGCAGCAAGGGGTGAACGTGCCGCACACCGGCCGGTTCGCCGTGACGAGCTTCCTCCACACCATCGGCATGGGCAGCGAGGAGATCATGCGCCTGTTCGCGCAAGCGCCCGACTTCAAGGAGGAGCTGACGCGCTACCAGGTCGAGCACATCACGGGCAAGTCGAGCGGCACGGAGTACACGCCGCCCGGCTGCGGCAGCATGGTGACGTGGGGCATCTGCCCGATGGAGGAGAAGGCGCGCGAGGACCGCGACCCCATCTGCGTGAAGCCGCGCATGACGCACCCGCTCATCTACTACCGCATCCGCTCCCAGCGCGCCGGCCTCGCCGGCCCGCCCCTGCCCGCCCCTCCCGCCGCCGAGCCGGCGAAGGAGTGAGCATGCGCCTGCCGACGTCGGCCGAGGTGCGGGCCTGGCCGTACCAGCTCTACGGATGGCTCGACGAGTCGGGCGGCGTGGAGCATCTTTGCTACGCCTCCGGCCTGCTCCTCGTCATCAGCGGCAGCGCGGGCAACGCCGCGAGCTACCTCGCGGCGACGAACTTCGCCGGGCTGGCGGAAGCGCCCATCCTCGGCCGCGTCGTGGAAGGCGTGCGCCACATCCTGCTCTTCCTCGCCACGCTGGGCGGCACGAGCGTGCTCATCGGCGGCTACCTGGCGGAGAAGAGGTACAACACGTTCCTGTGCAGCATCTTCGTCGGGCTGGGCTGCGGGCTCGGCCTGCTCGGGGTGGCGAGCGACCTGTTTGGCATCGCGCCCAACCCGGTGGGCGTGGTGAGCTACCTGCTGAGCTTCACGCGCGGCATGGCCGGCGTGGGCACGCTGCTCGCGCTCATCGCCCAGGTGCGCCTGCTGTTCCCGCACAAGCCGAGGCGGGCGTTCGGGGAGTGACCCAGCCCGCCCATGCCCGCAAGCACGGGGCCCGCTCGGAGCGCGCGGTTCTCGTCGATGCCGAGGATCCATCCACGCGTCCGCTCAGCCAGGAAGCATCTCGTCCACCTTCTCCGCCGGACGCACGATGGCCGTGCGCCCGCCGATGCGCACCACGGGCCGCTCCAGGAGCTGCGGGTGCTTCGTGAGCAGGTCGAGGACCTGCTCGCGCCCGACCTTGCCCGCGGCGATCTTCTGCTCCAGCTTCAGGTCCTTGTAGAGAGGCTCGCGCGCGCGGAGGAGGCGCGTCGGGTCGCCGCCCACGCCGTCCACGAGGCCCTCCCAGTCGGCGCGCGTCATGCGGCCCTTGAGGTACGCGACCACGTGCAGCTCCACGCCCCGCGCCTCCAGGCGCTCCTTCACCTTGCGCGAGGTGGCGCAGCGCGGGTTGTGCCAGATGGTGGCCTGCATGGCACGGCATCCTTTCCCGTGCACATCAGGGCGGCGGCGGTTCGACCGGCGGCGGGGCCAGGACGAGCACGACCACGACGATGACGGCGATGACGACGAGGATGAGCACCACCGGGATGACGGGCAGGCCCTCCGCTGCCGGCACGCCGGTCGCCGAGGTCCCGTCCGTATTCGGCTGCGTCGTGGCGTTGTCGTACTGGGCCGCGGCCGTCGACGCAAGCAGGACCCAACCGAGCGCCAAGAGGGCGATTGTCGCGCGCATGCGACTAGGCCTGCGGCAAAGCTCCTTGGCCGCTCCGGTCCACCGCTCGGGCTCATACCGCGGCGCAAGCTTTGTCCGGCCAGCCCGCCTGCCAGCCCCATGGCCACGGTCTGGGACCTCGTCGGGCTGCTCGTCGTCGCCGCCCTGCTCTGGGCCTTCGCCGTGCCCCGGCTGCGCGGCGCGCGGTTCGCGAAGCGTCGGCGCGCGCTCCTCGACCGCATCGAGAAGGAGCAAGGGAGCAAGGTGCTGACCCTCGTGCACGGCAAGGCCCCGGTGAGCATGCTGGGCTGGCCGATGTACCAGATGATCGACATGGACGACGCCGAGGCCGTGCTGCGCGGCATCCGGCGCGCCGGCGACCGGCCCATCGACCTCGTGCTCCACACGCCCGGCGGGCAGTACCACGCCAGCCTGCAGATCGCGCGCGCGTTGCGCAACCACACGGCGCGCACGCGCGTGTTCGTGCCCCACGTGGCCATGAGCGGCGGGACCCTCATCGCCCTCGGCGCGAGCGAGATCGTCATGGACCCGGACGCGGTCATGGGCGCCGTGGACCCGCAGGTCGGCGACCTGCTGCGCGGCTGGCACAGCACGGCGAGCTGGGTCAAGGTGGCGAAGGACAAGGGGCTGCAGGCGGACGACGAGACACTCGCCTTGGCCGACGTGAGCGGCAAGCTGCTCGAGGGCACGCGTCGCGCCGTGGGCGAGCTCGTCGCGGGCAAGGTGCAGGACCCCGGCCCGCTGCTCGCGCGCCTCGTCGAGGGCGGCTACGCCCACGGCTACCCCCTGAGCCCGCAGGAGCTGCGCGCGCTCGGCCTGCCGGTGCGCACCGACCTGTCGCCCCTCGTCCACGAGCTGCTGGCGAGCTACCGCGGCCCGCGGCGCTGGGTCGAGGGCTGAGCCGGCGGATGGCGGGCCAAGCTTTTCCGGGCAGAGCGCGTAGGGCGCGCGTGGCCCTGACCGTGGAGCAGTACCTGGCGCGCGTCGAGCCGGTGGGCCTGTACGCGAGGCTGCGCGTGGCGGACGCGGGCGAGCTGGCGCGGAACGTGGGGCATTTCACGGACAAGGAGGCGATGGACCGCGACCGCATCGTCCTCGACCACCTCGGCCCGGACGGCGCGGAGGCGGTGGAGCGCGCAGTGAGCGAGGCGCTCCTTGAGGCTGGGGCGATGAACCGCGAGCCGGCCATCTTGGACGCGGGCGCGGGCAGCGGCTTCTTCACGACGCGCGTCGCCGAGCGCCTCCGCGCGCACAAGCTCGCGCCGCGCATGTTCGCCATGGACGCCACCCCGGCCATGCTGCGCGCGCTCGGGGCCAAGCAGGCGCCCATCGTGCCCTTCCTCGGCGTGCTCGAGGACCTGGAGGGCAGCGCGCGCGAGGCGGCCAAGCTCCAGCCCCTGCCCCCGCTTTTCCACGGCCTGATGAGCACGCTCGCCTTGCACCACTGCCCCGACCCGGCGCGGTTCTTCGCCGGCGCAGCGCGCGTCCTGCAGCACGGCGCGCCCGCGGTCGTCGTGGACATGACGGAGCACGGCCACGCGGACTTCCGCGAACGCATGGGCGACGTCCACCTGGGCTTCGACCCGCAGCGCCTGGCCGCGCTCGCCCTCGACCACTTCGCCGAGGCCGAGGCGCGCGTCCTGCCGGACGTGGGCTGCAGGGACAGCGGCACGCGCGTCGGCCTGTTCGCGCTCACGCTCCGCCGCTGAAGCTCAGTTCTGCGTCACGGCCAACGCGAGCAGGTAGTCCCCGCCGCCCGTGACCTTGGCCACGCGGATGTTCCACACGCCCACCTGGTCCACGTTCACCACGGCGCTCGCCGGCACGCCGAGGGGCTCGGTCTGCGTC
>JAIVGT010000062.1 GCA_020201485.1 Halobacteriales archaeon | reverse complement strand
GGCCTGTGCGTCGTCGACGCGACGAACCCGGCGAACCCGGTCGTCGGCGGCCAGGTCAGCCTCGTCCACGGAAGCCACACCGACACGCCGGTCGGCGACACCGGCTACGTCTACATCGGCGCGTACAACCTGTTCAACCCCACCGAGTACCACCGCCTCGAGATCGTGGACGTGCGCGACTTCCGCAACCCGCACGTCGCCCGCACGTGGACGTGGGACGACACCATCGTCAGCGGCGGCTGCCACGACACGACCATCGACCTGGAGCACCACCGCGCCATCTGCGCCGGCATCCAGGAGACGATGCTCTGGGACATCACCGACCCGCTGCAGCCGGTCGTGCTCGCCCACATCGTCAACCCGCTCATCAGCATCCACCACTCCTCCGCCTTCGCCAAGGGCGGGAGCATGGCCATCCTCGGCGACGAGTTCCTCGGCGCGCTCGTCGGCGGCGGATGCGGCATCGGCCAGGGCAAGCTGCCCGTGGGGGCGATGTGGTTCTACGACATCAGCATCCCCCAGGCCCCGCTCCTCGTGGGCTACGTCGCCCCGCCCCCGGCGACGAGCGCCGCCGCGCTCTGCACCGTGCACAACTTCAACGTCATGCCCGGCACCGACATCGCCGTGAGCGCCGCGTACGAGACGGGGTCCTTCATGGTGGACTTCAGCAACCCCACCCTGCCCCAGGTGCTCGACCATGAGCAGCTTCCCGGCGCGGACACGTGGGCGACGTACGCCTACGGCGGGCCGTACGCCTTCACCGGCGACCTCGGCCGCGGCTTCGACGTGTTCCGGCTCGACCCCTGAGGGCGCGCCGCTCAGTGCCCGTAGCTGCCGTGCGGGCTCGTGCCGGCGCGGTTCGTCAGGGCGTTGCGCACTTTCCACAGCTCCGGGTAGAGCTGCATGCCCATGGCCGACTCCAGCTCGTGCACGCTGTAGCCCTTGAGGCTCATCACGTCCCGGCCGATGACGCGCTTGATGAAGGTCACGTGGTTCAGCCGCCACACCTGGAAGCGCATGTCGAAGTCGGTCATGGCCTCGGCCAGGCGGAACAGGTCGTAGTGCTCGTGGAAGTGCACGTACACGTCCTCGAGCGTGACCTTGCGCTTGGCGAGCTGCGCCTCGTACTTCGGCCACAGGTCGCGGGGCGCGGTCATGAGCTGGCGGAACCCCGGGCTCTCCGCGCCGCTGCCCCGGCCGAGCTTGAGGCGGATGGTGTGGTAGTCCCACGGGCTCATCGTCGTCAGGATGAGGATCTGCTCCGTGAGGATGCGGATGACCTGCGCGCCGCGCTCCAAGAGCCGCTCCGCCTCCAGGACCTTGCCCTCGTCGATGAGCTGGCCGGCATCATGCAGGTCCTCGGTGATCTGCTTGAACCAGAGCTCCGCCGTCTGGTGCTCGATCTGGAAGAGCAGCTCGTCGCGGTGCGCGCGCAGCTCGCGGGGCTTCTGCAGCGACAGGAGCTCCGCCACGCGCAGGTAGCGCTCATAATCCGTCGCGCCGCTGCCGGGCAGCTGCGGCTCGTCCATGGGCGACGCACAAAGCTGGGCAACGGATAAGGGTTTTGCCGAGCCAGCGCCCCGCGCCGCGCCGCCCGCGCCCGGCCCGGCCGAACCCTTTTCGGGGGGAAGCGCATGCCGCGGCCAAGGTGCAGCGCATGGCCATCCAGCGCGTCGCGGTCATCGGCTCCGGCAACATGGGCAGCGGCATCGCGCAGGCGTGCGCCGCAAGCGGCTTCCACGTGGTCATGCACGACGTCAAGCCCGAGTTCGTGAAGAAGGGCCTCGACCGCATCCGCGACCAGCTGCAGAAGCGCGTGGACAAGGGCAAGCTCGAGGCGGGCGAGATGCAGGCCACGCTCGGCCGCATCGCGACCACGACCAGCCTCGCCGAAGCGGCGCAGGGCACCGACCTGGTCATCGAGGCGGTGTTCGAGGAGATGAAGGTCAAGGAAGCCGTGTTCCGCGAGCTCGACCAGCACGCGCCCGCGACCTGCGTCTTCGCCACGAACACCAGCTCGCTCAGCGTCAACGCGCTGGCGCAGTTCACGGCGCGCGCCGACCGCTTCGGCGGCCTGCACTTCTTCAACCCCGCCGCGGTCAACGTCCTCGTCGAGGTCATCCGCGGCAGCAAGACGAGCGACGCGACCTTCACCGCGCTCCTCGAGTTCAGCCGCAAGCTGGGCAAGGGCCCCATCCTCACCACGGACAGCCCGGGCTTCGCCGTGAACCGCTTCTTCGTGCCGTTCCTGAACGAAGCGTGCCGGCTGCACGAGGAGGGCTTCGACATCCCGACCATCGACGCCGCGGCGAAGGAGGCGTTCGGCATCGGCATGGGCCCGTTCGAGCTCATGAACTTCACCGGCATCCCCATCGCCTACCATGCGCAGGGCTCCCTCGCGCAGCTCGGCCCGTTCTACAAGGTCAGCCCGCTGCTGAAGAAGCAGTTCGAGGCCAACCAGCTGTGGAAGCTCGAAGGCGCGCCCAACCCGTCGAAGTTCCACGCGGTGAAGGAGCGGCTGCTCGGCGTCGAGCTGGGCATCGCCTGCCATCTCGTCGAGGAGGGCGTGGCAAGCGCGGCGGACACGGACAAGGGCGCGACGACCGGCCTGCGCTGGGCGAAGGGCCCGTTCGCGCTCATGAACGACCTTGGCACGCGCGAGGCGCTTCGCCTCGTCGAGCAGGTGCACGCGAAGCACGGCGAGGCGTTCCGCGTCCCGCAGCCGCTGCGCCAGCTCGGCGCGAGCAACGCGCCCTGGCCCGTGCCCAAGGTGCGCCTGGAGCGGCGGGGCCACGTCGCCCTGGCCACCATCGATCGGCCGGAGGCGCTGAACGCGCTGAACTGGGACGTGCTCCGCGACCTGCACCACGTCATCGCCCAGGTCCGGGCCGACCCGGCGGTGCGCGTGCTCGTGCTGACCGGCGAAGGCCGGGCCTTCATCAGCGGCGCGGACATCGGCGTCATGGCCAAGGTCAGCGCCGTCGAGAGCCGGGCCTACACGAAGTTCGGCCAGCAGGTGACGCGCGAGCTGGACCTGCTGGAGAAGCCGGTCATCGCCGCCGTCAACGGCTTCTGCTTCGGCGGCGGCCTGGAGCTGGCGCTCGCCTGCGACATCCTCCTCGCCAGCGACAAGGCGCAGTTCGGCCTCCCCGAGGTGACGCTCGGCATCCACCCCGGCTTCGGCGGCACGCAGCGCCTGCCCCGCCTCATCGGCCGCGCCAAGGCCCGCGAGCTCATCTACACCGGCGACCGGTTCAGCGCCGACCGCGCCGAGGCTCTGGGCATCGTGAACCGCGTCCTGCCCCACGACCAGCTGCTCCCCGAGGCCCTGAAGCTCGCGGAGCGCATCGCCAGCAACGCCCCCATCGCCGTGCAGCAGGCGAAGAGCGCGATGGCCCACGGCTTGGACCAGGACATGGACACGGCCCTCGCCCTGGAGGCGGACAGCGTCACGGTCACGTTCGCCAGCGAGGACCGCGTCGAGGGCATGCGCGCGTTCATCGAGAAGCGGAAGGCGGAGTGGAAGGGCAAGTAGGCGAGGGCGTTCGCAGAGCGGAGCGTTGAAGGGCAGCCTGCGCCCCTGCCCTGCGTGCAGCGCGACCCGAGCCCGGCCTTCATCGGCGGCTCGCTCGCCGTCGCCGTCGCCTCGATGAGCACGGCCGCGCTCCTCATCCGGCTCGTGGGCGAAGCTGGGCCGCTCGCCATTGCGTTCTACCGCCTCGCGTTCGCCACGCTCCTGCTCGCGCCCTGGGCGTTGGCCCGGCACCACGCGGAATTGCGCGCCATGCCCCGCCGCGACGCGCTGCTCCTCGCCGGCATCGGGGTCGTGCTCGCCCTGCACTTCGCCACCTGGGTCACGTCGCTGCGCGCATCGGCCTCGCCCTCCTCGGCGCGCTCCTGCTGGTGCGCGGCGACTATGCGCTGAGCGGGCAGGCCTTGCTCGGCGACGCGCTCGCCTTCGCCGGCGCGCTGTTCGCGGCCGTGTACTTCCTCGGCGGGCGGCGGCAGCGGCAGCGGCTGAGCCTGCCGGCCTACGCGCTCGTCGTGTACGCCAGCGCCAGCGTCACGCTCCTCGCCCTCGCCTTCGCGGCGCGCGAGCCGCTCACCGGGTTGCCGGCGCGGGACCTGCTGCTCTGCCTCGGCCTGGCCGTCGGACCGCAGCTCTTCGGCCACACGGTCGCGAACTGGAGCCTGCGCTGGGTTCCGGCGAGCCTGGTGAGCACGGCCATCGTCGGCGAGCCCATCGGCAGCGCCCTCCTCGCCTGGCTCGTGCTGGCCGAGGTCCCGCCGGTGGCGAGCCTGCTGGGCGGCGCGGTCATCCTCGTCGGGGTGTACCTCGTCGCGAGCAGCCAGCGGACGGCCGGGGCACCGGTGGCGGACGTGGCCCCGTGAGCCCCTCCCCCGCCCTGGGCCATGTCCTCGGCGAAGCCCGGTCGTGGAAAATCTTCAAACCCGCCCCGCCGAACCGCGGGGCATGCGCGCCCTCATCGCACTCTCGTTCCTGGCCATCCTGGCCGCCTCGGGCGTGGCGGTCGCGGACGGGCTCCTGCCCGACTCGGAGACCTTCATGAAGCCTGTGGAGCAGAGCGGCTCCCTCGCGTCCGACACCACCCTCGCCCTGCTCGGCTCGGCGAGCGACACCGCGGTCGGCGCGGCGGCGGTCTACCAATCCACCTTCAACGGCGCGCGCGACCTCATATCCGACCTGGCCGTGCAGCAGCAGGACGAGTTCGCCGCCTGCCCCGCTGGTGCGGGCTGGACGAGCATCGTGCTGCCCGACAGCGTCAGCGTGGCCAACCCGTACACGCCCGACGTGCAGCCGTTCGCGCAGGGCCTCGCGGCCCGCGTGCAGGCGCACCCGAGCATCCTCCTCGACGAGCTGACCTGCATCCAGGCGTGGCTCGCGCCCGACCTGCCGCTCTGAGTCAGCCGCCGCCCGGGCGGTCCTCGTCCAGGTGGTCCAGCCAGTCGCGGTAAGCGGACTCGCATTCCGGCGCGGTCTTGAGGTGGTCGAGGAAGCCCCCGCCCTCGTCCTCGATGAGCCCGTGGCAGAACATGCACCGCGCGCGGCGGCCCATGGGCACGTTGCCGATGGCAGGGGTCTCGAGCGTGCTCCCTGGGGTCGGCGTCATGGCGTCGCCATGCCTGCCCCGGAACCATGCTGCTTGAGGGACAATCCTGGTCCGTCGTTCAGCTGACGCCCTTCGGCGTCCCGTCGGCGGCCAGGTCCATGTGCACCGCGGCCGGCACCTTGCCCAGGCCGGGCATGAGCACGACGTCGCCGGCGAGGGCCACGACGAAGCCCGCCCCCGCGCTCGGCAGCAGCTCCCGCACGCCGAGACGCCAGCCCTTCGGCCGGCCGAGGAGCTTGGGCTGGTCGCTCAGGCTGTACTGCGTCTTCGCCACGCACACGGGCAGCTCGTTGAGGCCGAGGTCCTTGAGCCGGGCCAGGCTGCGCTCGGCTGCGTAGTCCCAATCCACGCCGTCCGCGCCGTAGAGGCGCGCCACGCGCTCGACCTTCATGCGCAGGTCCTCCAGTCCCGCGTACAGGAGCGTGGGCTTGCGCGCCGAGGCCTCGCCCACCTTCGCCACCAGGTGCGCGAGCTGCTCCGCGCCCTCGCCGCCGCGGGCGAAGCAGTCGGTCACGGCAGCGGGCACCTTCAGCTTCTCGCAGTGCGCGAGGAGGAGGTTCATCTCCGCGTCCGTGTCCTGGGCGAAGCGGTTGATGGCGACCACCGGGGGCACGCCGAAGGCGCGCACGATCTCCAAGTGCTTCTCCAGGTTCGGCAGCCCTCGGCGGAGCGCGCCCAGGTCCTCGCCCTGCGCCTCCTCCGCCATGCCGCCGTGGTGCTTCAGCGCGCGGGCCGTGACGACGAGCACGGCGCACGCCGGGTACAGCCCGCTGCGCCGGCAGAAGATGTCCATGAACTTCTCGAAGCCGAGGTCCGCGCCGAAGCCGGCCTCCGTGACCACGAAGTCCCCGAGCCGCAGGCCGAGCTGCGCGGCGAGGAGCGAGCTCGTGCCGTGCGCGATGTTCGCGAACGGCCCGCCGTGCACCAAGGCCGGCACGCCCTCGCAGCTCTGCACGAGGTTCGGCTGGATGGCGTCCTTGAGCAGCACCGCCATGGCGCCCTGCGCGTGCAGGTCGCGCGCGCGGACCGCGCCGCCGTCGCGCCTGTACCCGATGATGATGTTGCCGAGGCGCTGCCTCAGGTCGGCGACGCCGTCCGACAGGCAGAGGATGGCCATGACCTCGCTCGCCGCGGTGATGACGAAATGGCCCTCGCGCGCCGGGCCGTTCGTCGGCCCGCCCAGGCCGGTGACGATGTCGCGGAGCGCGCGGTCGTTCATGTCCAGGCAGCGCGGCCAGGTGATGCGCGTCGGGTCCAGGCCGAGCTCGTTGCCGTGGTGCAGGTGCGCGTCGATGAGCGTGCTCAGCAGGTTGTTCGCGCTCGTGATGGCGTGCAGGTCGCCGGTGAAGTGCAGGTTGATGTCCTCGGCGGGCACGAGCGTGCTCTTGCCGCCGCCCGTCGCGCCGCCCTTCACGCCGAACACCGGGCCCAGGGACGGCTCGCGCAGCGCGATGACGGCGCGCTTGCCGATGCGCGCCAGGCCTTGCGCCAGGCCGATGGTCACCGTCGTCTTGCCCTCGCCGTGCTTCGTCGGGTTGATGGCCGTGACGAGGACGATCTTGCCCTCCGGCCGCTCGCGGCGCAGGCGCTCGACTGCGGCGAGGTGCACCTTGCACTTCCACGTCCCGTAGCGCTCGATCTCCTCCGGGCGCAGGCCGAGGTCCACGGCCAGCTCCGTGACCGGGCGGGGCTCCATGGCTGCGCATGGCCGTGCGGATGAAATAGCCCGCGGCGCGCCCGCAAGGCCGGGCTTGCCCGCAACCCTCAAGCCAGGTTCCCCCGTTGCCCCGGCCATGGCCCAGCTCCTGGAGCGGCAAGGCTACCGCTTCTACGCCTGCGACGAGTGCCGCTTCGCGTACAAGGACCAGGCCACCGCCGACCAGTGCAAGGGCTTCGACCTGGCGAACGGCATGCGCTCCGCCGACATCACGGGCAAGAGCATCGCGCCGCCCGACCGGTACTGGCAGGCGGTGCTGAAGTTCATCGAGGAGGAGCAGAAGGCGGCCAGGGCCGCCGCCGCCAAGCCGGCCGCGCCTGCGAGCGCTCCGGCCACCCCGGGCGCCGAGCCGGCGAAGCCCGCGCCGCCGAAGCTCACGCCCGAGGAGCTGGAAGCGCGCAAGAAGGCCGCGCTGGAGAAGGCCGCGGCGATGAAGGCCCAGAAGGAAGCGCAGGCCTGATGGTCCGCGCATTGCGCGTCGAGGGCATCGGCGTCGTCCGCGCGTGCGAGGTGTGCGGCTCCGGCTACGCCCAGCGCGAGGACGCGGAGGCATGCGAGAAGCACTGCCGCGGCCATCCCGCCCCGGACCCGGACATCACGCGGCGGGCCGTCTCCGGAGCCTGAGCGGGTGCAAGGCGATGGAGAAAAAGGTTATCCAGCGCCGCGGAGGGTCCCCCTCATGCTCCGCCTGCTGCTCCTCGCCGGCCTGCTCGTGACGGTCCTCGCGGTCGCCGGTGCCGAGGCAGCGTCGGTGGGCGCCTGCGCCGCCGGCATCTGCGCCGGGACGCCCGGCTTGCCCGTGCCGTCGCTCGGCATCTGCGACGCGGTGGCCTCCCCCGCGGTGGGCTCGTTCCCGCAGGGTTTCGTCGTGGTCGTCGCCTGCGTGTGAACGCCGCGAAAGCCCCGGCTGCTCGGCGTGGGCCTTTAGCCTTCGCCGCAAGGGTTGAAATCCCCCCGCCCTTCTCGCAGGAGCATGGACATCGACCTCATCGGCTGCCCCATGGACCTCGGCCAGACGCGCCGCGGCGTGGACATGGGCCCCAGCGCGCTCCGAGCGGCGCAGCTCGAGAAGCGCATCGAGGCGCTCGGTCACAACGTCCACGACCTGGGCGACATCGACGTGCCGGAGGTCGAGACGCGCAAGCTGCGCAACCCGCAGCTCCGCTACCTGGACGAGGTGGTGCGCGCCTGCGAGGCCATCGCGAAGAAGGTGGAGAAGAGCGCGCGCGCCGGGCACTTCCCCCTCATCGTCGGCGGGGACCACAGCATCGTCATGGGCACGGTCGGGGGCTTGACGAAGGCGCGCGGCCCCCAGGGCATCATCTACGTCGATGCGCACGGCGACTTCAACACCACCGACACCACGCCGAGCGGCAACATCCACGGCATGGGCCTGAGCGCCATCGTGGGCCTGGGCAACAAGAAGCTCGTGAACATCGGCGGCATCGGGCCGAAGATCCGCCCGGAGAACGTCGCCCTCATCGGCGTGCGCGAGCTCGACCCGGGGGAGAAGGAGCTCATCAAGAAGAGCGAGATCTACGTGGCGACGATGCGCGACATCGACGAGAAGGGCATCGGCCGCGTCATGCGCGACGCCATCGAGCGCGCCAAGGACGGGACGAAGGGCGTGCACATCACGTTCGACGTGGACGTGCTCGACCCGCGCGAGGCCCCGGGCACGGGCACGCCCGTCCCGGGCGGCCTCAGCTTCCGCGAGTCGCACCTCGCCTTGGAGCTGCTGGCGGAGCGCAACATCGCCACGAGCTTCGAGATCGTCGAGGTGAACCCGCTGCTCGATACCGGCAACAAGACGGCGGAGCTGAGCGTCGGGCTCATCGAGAGCCTGTTGGGGAAGCGCATCCTCTAGCGGGACGCGCCGGGTTTCCCGCAAGCTCCGGTCTAGACGTAGCCCCGGTCCACCTGGTCCTGCAACCGGCGGGCTTGCTGGGCCTGCTGGGCCTTGTGCGCGCGGAGCGTGGTCTGCACCTGCTCCGCCTTCTTCACCAGGTCGCTCGGCGCCAGGTTCACGCCGTGCACGAGCGGGCTGACGAGCTTCAGCAGGCGCGCCGCAGCCGCGGCGTCCTCCTCCTCGCTCTCGACCGGCGCGAATAGCCCGACCGCGGGCACCTTCGCCCGGTTCGCGCGCGTGAGCAGCGCGGCGTTGAAGCCGGTGAACGTCGCGTGGACCGGCGTCGCAGCGAGCTTGCGCGCGACCGCCTCGCCGGCGTGGTTGCTGGCGACGCGCACGTCCTTCGCCGCCTCCGCCTCATCGCCGTAGCCCTCCAGGCCGATGAGCATCTGCACGCCCGCCTTGCTCGCCCAGTCGCAGATGGCGCGCGCCACCGCCATCATCGCCTCGGGCTCGATGGCGACGTCGCTGTTGAGCACGAGCACCTTGCCGGCCTGCCCGTGGGGCAGGGCAAAGACCTGGATGGGGCCGGTGACCACGCCTTCCCAGGCCACGGTCGTCGGCGGGAGCGCGTCGGACTGGAAGCCGCCGACCGGCCGCATCTTGAGGTGCTCGACGAGGAAGCGCACCGCGACCGGGCCGACCATGCCGAACGAGGGCACGCCGCACAGCATGGGCGCGCCGCGCGTCTCCGCGTCCTCCATGGGGACGTATTCCCAGTCCATGGCCCCGGCACGGGCTTCCTGGGATAAGCCATGGTGCTTTGCGCCGAACGGAACGCTCATGGTGCGCGCCGGTCGTGCACGGCCATGGGCCGCCTGCAGGGGAAGCGCTGCCTCGTGACCGGGGGCAGCGGCGGCATCGGGGCGGTGACCTGCGAGCTCCTCGCGCGCGAGGGCGCCCGCGTCGCCGTGCATTACATGGGCAAGCGCGACCGCGCCGAGGAGGTGGCGGAGCGCTGCCGCAAGCTCGGCGGCCAGGCCATGGC
>JAIVGT010000264.1 GCA_020201485.1 Halobacteriales archaeon | reverse complement strand
GACTACGCGAACGCCGTCGCCGGGAGCACGGGGGCGTTCGTCCTGGAGAGCCAGGGCGACGCCATGGACACCGGCCTCGTCGTGGTCTCGCTGCTCTCGCAGTGAGCTGGCGCTGATGAACCCCGGCCGCGGCATGCATTAAGTGCCGCGGCCACTCTCCACCTCCTCATGCCAGGCCTGCACGGCCGTCTCCTCGAGGTCGACCTGACGCGCGGCCGGCTCCAGGAGCGCGCCATCCCCGAGGCCTGGGCGCAGCAGCACCTCGGTGGCCGCGGCCTGGCGGCCCGCTGGCTCTGGGAGCACGTCGCGCCGCGCGCGGAGCCGCTCGGCCCGGACAACCACCTCGTCTTCGCGGCCGGGCCCCTGACCGGCATCGCCCTGCCCGGCTCCGGCCGGCATTGCGTGGCCGCGCGCTCGCCCCTGAGCGGCCTGTACGGCGAGGCGTTCGCCGGCGGCTTCTGGGGCAACGAGCTGCGCGTCGCGGGCTGGGACGCCATCGCGGTCCACGGCCAAGCGCGCGCGCCGGTCCTGCTCAGCGTCACCGACCCGGAAGGGGATGCGCCGGGGCGCGCGGAGCTGCACCCGGCAAACGACCTGTGGGGGCAGACCGTGACCCAGGCCGAGGAGCAGCTCCTCACACGCTGGCCGAAGGCGCGCGTCGCGAGCATCGGCCCGGCCGGGGAGAACCAGGTGCGCTTCGCCTGCATCGTCAACGACCGCAACCGCGCCGCCGGCCGGACCGGGCTGGGCGCGGTCATGGGGAGCAAGAAGCTCAAGGCCATCGTCGTGCGGGGCGACGCGAAGAACACCCCGCCCATCGCCGACGACGCACGCTTGAAGGACGCGCGCAAGGCCTACATCGGCACGCTCATGGACGAGGCCACGAAAGGCTTCGGCGAGCTGGGCACGCCGGGCGGCATCGACTACCTCAGCGAGTTCGGCATCCTGCCCACGCGCTATTGGAAGGAGGGCAGCTGGGAGCACGCGGAGCAGGTGAGCGGCGAGACGCAGAACAAGACCATCCTCGTCGCGCGCGACAACTGCACGGCGTGCCACGTCCGGTGCGGCATGGACACCATCAGCGCCGGGAGCGCGGTCGCCTTCGCCATGGCGGCGCGCGCCGCGGGCAAGGCCCAGGACGCGCCGGCGTTCGGCGACGCGCACGGCGCGTACGCCCTGCTGCACGACATCGCGCACCGGCGCGGGATGGGCGCGACGTTGGCCGAAGGCACGAAGCGCGCCGCGGAGGCGTGGGGCTGCCCCGGGCTGAGCGCGGACGTGAAGGGCGTCGAGCTGCCGATGCACGAGGCTCGCGGGAAGAAGGGGCTGGGCCTGAGCTACGCCGTGAGCCCGCGCGGCGCGAACCACATGGAAGGCATGCACGACGACGAGCTGGGCAAGGACGGGGCCGCGCCCGACCTCGGCATCGTGCAGGGCATGAGCCGGTTCCAGGCCGACGCGGCGAAGGCGCACGCGGTCAAGGTGTTCGAGGACGCGCGCAGCTTCGTGAACTCCCTCGTCGTCTGCGCCTTCACCATCAACCACACCGGCAGCACGTACAACCTGGGCCACGCGCGCGACATGGTGAGCGCCGCGACGGGCAGCGAGGTGGACCGCGACCGCATGCTCGCCATCGGCGAGCGCAACTACCAGCTCGCGCGCATGCTCAGCGTGCGCTGGGGCCTGAAGCCGGAGCAGGACACGCTGCCCAAGGCCATCCGCACCGAGCCGTTGCCCTTCGGCAAGCGCAAGGAAGCGCTCACCGACACCGAGCTCGACGCGATGAAGCGCGCCTACTACGAGGAGCGCGGATGGGGAGAGGATGGCGCGCCCACGTCCGCGACGCGGGCGCGGCTGGGTCTGCCCTAGGTCACGGCACGACCGTCGGCGGGACGTGTGGCAGCGCAGGGAGGACCGCGGGCAGGCTCGGCAGGTCCGGCAGCGGCAGGGCCGGGCCGAAGTCGACCTCGTCCCACACCAGGTCCTGCGCCGCGCCCCAGCGCGGGTCCTGGCCGCCGTCGCCGAACAGCAGCACGTTCGCCGGGTCCACCTGCGCCGGGTCGCCTTGCACGACGGCGACCTTCATGCCGTCGATGCTGAGCACGCCGATGCCGGTCACGCTGTCGAGCACGGCGGTGAAGCGCTGCCAGCCGGGCGCGGACACGGCGTACGGGAAGAACACGCCGCCCGTGTTGAACACCGGGAAGCCGACGCCGCCACTGCAGATGCCGAGGGAGATGGTGATCTGCCCCGTGCCTGCGCCGGGGTTGTCGTGCGACAGGGCCTCCATGAGCTGGCAGCCGGGGCGGCCGGCGCTCGTGACCGTCTGGAGCTGGAAGTCGAGGACGAGGGCCGCGCTCTGCACGGGCACGATGGACTGCTGCAGGTAGTTGCCGTCGCGGTGGTTGTCGATGCGCACCGCCTGGGCCGTGCCGCTGGCCCCCGGGCCGACGAGCAGCGGCGTCCCCGCGTCGATGTGGGCCCAGCCGGCCAGGCTCGTCTCGAAGCCCCCGTTCTGGACCCCGTTCGCCGGGGCGATGGCGGTCAGGCTCGGCAGGGCGGGCAGCAGCAAGGCCAGCCCGATGGCCGGGAGGAGTGGGCAGCCATGCCGCCTCCACCCTCGGCGGCGGGCAAGGCCGTGCGGAGGAAACTTCCTGCCAGCCCCGGGCTAGGGGACGGGGCAGGCGAGAAAAGGGACGCGGGCGGCAGCCCGCGGGGGGGTTCAGCGGAAGCCGCCGAAGGGCACGGCCGCGGCGACGGCGTACATCGCGTCGCAGAACTCGGCCGGGACGGGCTCGCCAACGATACACGTGAACTGCGTGCCGGTCTGCGGGGGCGCGACCGGGAACTGCTGGCCGTTTATGGGGATGACGTGGGCCAGGGCGAAGGGCAGGGCCGGGACCTGGGCGACGACGAGCTGGGGCTCGATGCTGATGCTGACCGGCTGCTTGACGGCAACGGTCGGGACGATGACGACCTGGGGCAGGTCGGTGCTGACGACGTTGCTGCCCTGGGTGTGGGGCTCGCTGACGAGGCAGTCGTTCACGTTGCGCACGACGTTGAGGTTCTCCACGCCGCACCAGGCCGGCGCGTCCGCGGCGGCGATGGAGGCGGTGGCGATCAGCAGCGCGAAGCTCCCGAGGCAGACGAGTTTGGCGACCATGGCGTTCAGCGTCCTGGGCATCCCGGCAGCGCATCGGGGGGTTCGCCGCCCCGCGCGCCCGTCCGTTCCGCCGTTGACGCGGCCGGCAATGCACATGGGGTATTCGTAGGTTCCGGAGAGCCTCGTCGCATCCCCGGAAAATCCCGGCGAAAGCTGCGATGCGAACGCGTGGCACGGGTGATGCGGAATGCCACAGCAACGGAACCGGTCAGCCCCCGACACGGCGTAGCATGCTGCGCTTCACCAGGGCGCGGAGAGGCTTTCAAGCCACGCCGGCCGGGCTGGACGGGCTGCCCGCTTGGAGCTCGGGCCAGAGCGGCCCGGCCGCGTATTCCGCGCGCCGCCAGCGGCGCTCCTCGCGCACCACGCCCAGCTCGCGCAGGCGGCGCATGTGCCAGCTCACCGTGCTCGCCGGCAGGGCCAGGTGGGCCGCGATCTCCTTCTGCATGAGGCCGGGGCGCTCGGCGACGAGGCGGGCGATGGCCAGGCTCGTCGGGTTGCGCAGGGCCCCGATGGCCTCGGCGCGCGCCGGGGGCTGCGCCCCGTTGAGGAAGAAGCGCTTGCTCCGCCCGCTGCGGCGCGACAGGAGCACGCCCTCGCGCTCCAGGCGGTGCAGGTGGTAGGCAGCCGTGCTCCAGCTCACGCTGCACGCGGCCGCGGTGTCCTTCACGTCGCTGCCGGGATGCGTGCGCACCCGCTCGTGCACGCGGCGGCGCACCTCGTTGTCCAGCAGCTCCTCGGGCGCGACGCGCGCGTACAGCGGCGCGAAGACGAGGCGCAGGCCTTGGCTCTGCCACGCCGCTACCGCGGCGCCGAGGGCGAGCGCCCCGCCCGCGACCGCGGCCTGGCTGAACTGCTGCTCGCGCGGGCCGACGGCGAGGTAGGTCAGCTCGCCCTGCGCGTCGAACGTCGCCTCGTCGCCTTGCGGCTGGAGCAAGCCCTGCCACGTGCCGCGCGCGACGAGGGCCTCGCCGCGCAGCTCCTCCTGGCCCGTGTGCGCCATCGCGCCCCAGGCGCGCGCCGCGCGCAGCTCGCCGGCGAGGTCGAGGCGGAGCGCGGGGGCGAGGAGCGTGAACGGCTCCGGGCTGGCCACGGTGAGGTGCGCGCCGGTCCAGCGCAGCAGCGCGACCCAGTCGCCGCCCGCCGTGTCCACCTGCAGCGAGGCCGTGCCGTTCTCGACGAGCAGGCTCGCCCCGCGGAACAGCGCGCGCAGCGTGCCTTGCGCCTGCAGCACGCCCGCGCCTTCCGCGTGCAGCCAGGGCTGCGGGCCTTGCGCCAGCATCTCGCCCGGCAGGTCGAGGGCACGCGACGCGGTGCGCAAAGCCAGGTCCTGCCCGCGGAGTCCCAGGCTGCCGGCGTCGAACGGCCCCACCGCCAGCCAGGCCTCGCCGCCGCGCTCCGCGGTGAGCACGCTCAGCATCTGCGGCTGCTCCATGTCCAGGTACTGCTCGCGCGGCGCTTCCGGCCCGCCGAGGACGGGCAGGCGCAGCTCGGGGAGCGAGCCCGGCGCGCGGTTCTCCTCCGGCTGCTCGATGCGCAGGAGCGTGATGTTCAGGTGCGCAGCTTGGACGGGCACCGCCTGGAGCGCGGGCAGCCCGACCAAGCCCTCGTCCCCCGCGACCCATGCCTGCCCTTCGAGGGCCAGGGGCGCGGCGAGGCGGAGGTGGGCCGAGGCGGGCACGGCGCTGCCCGTGGGGAGGAGGACCAAGGCCACGATGAGCGCCGCTGCCATGCCCCGCCCGCGCATGGCGCTCCGACCCGGTCGGCAGGGCTTGAAGCGGTTGGATAGGTCGGCGATGGAACGGGCGGGCCAGGCACCGCCGGCTCAGCGGTTGGCGTGGTGCGCCTTGGCCCTGTGCGCCTGGGCCGGGGGCTCGGCGAACAGCTGCGCCCCGAAGCCGTGCAGCTCCTCCAGCCCGGCCACGTCGCGCTTCTGCAGCGGGACCTCGACCACGGGCACCGTGCTGCGCTCCTGCAGCTCCCGCAGCCAGTGCAGGTTCATCTGCCGCCGGAGGTCGCTGAACTCCACGGCGCTCACGACGCGCTTCATCAGGCGCGGGTCGTACCCGGCCTTGGCCACCACGTCCTTGAGCGTCTCCTTCGTGCCCTCGTCCTGGTTGAGGTCGAGGAAGTCCTGCCGCAGCTCGGCCAGCTCGTCGGGCTGGACCTTGTTCACGATGATGACGCCCACGCCGATGCCCAGCTCCTTGACCTTGTCGAGCAGCTCCAGGCTCTCCTCGACGGGCATGCGCTCCGGCACCGTGACCACGTTCAGCACGGTGCTCGGGTCGGTGAGCATCTTGTTGATGCGCTCCGCCTCGGCGGCGATGCTCTTGAACAGCGCCTCGAAGTCGATGTCGACCGTGCCCTCGTCCACCTTGAGCTTCAGCATGCCCAGGACGGTGCTGCCCATCTTGCGCAGGCCGGCGTAGAGCTTGTACGTCTTCAGCGCGAGCACGACCAGGCTCTGCTCCTCGAACAGCTCCTTGATGTAGCGGGGCGCGGACAGGAAGTTCAGCGCGTGGCCGGTGGGCGCGGTGTCCACGACGATGATGTCGTAGTGCTCCGCGTCGCGCAGGTCGGTGAGCTTGCCGATGGCGAGCAGCTCGTTCAGCCCGGGCATGTGCTCGCTGACGTACTTGAAGAGGTCGTGCTTCACCACCTCCTCGTACTTGTCCGGCGCGTACTTCTTCACGTACTCGGCCACGACCGTCTTCGGGTCGAGCATCATGGCGTGCAGGTTGCCGGTGATGGGCGTGGCGGTGAAGCCCACGTCCACGCCGAGCGAGTCCTTCAGCCGCTTCGCCGGGTCCACGGTCACGACCAGGACGTGCTTGCCCTGCTCGCTGAGCCAGAGCGCGCTGGCGCTGCTGCACGTCGTCTTGCCCACGCCGCCCTTGCCGGCGAAGATGACGAGGCGGTGGTCTTGCAGCTGGCGCAGGGACGCGGGCGGCACGGTCCTCCCGCGGGGTTTGACCTTGGCGCACTTGAACGTTGCGTTCCGGGAGAAGAGCTCGCGGCGCATGCCTCAAAGGCTTATGGCTGGAGAGCCTGTGCGCCTCTGTTGGACAAGCGCGCGGCGATGGACGTGTGGGAACGCATCGCCGCGACGTACGGCCCAGCGCGGCCGCGGCCGTGGCCGCACGTCCTCGCGTTCCTCGAGCAGCTCCCGGTGGGCGCGCTCGTGCTCGATCTCGGGGCAGGCGCGGGCAGGCACGCGCGCGCCGCGCGCGTCCTCGCCCTCGACGCGGTGGCCTTCGACAGCGCGCGGGCCCTGCTGCGGCAAGGCGGGGGCGACCGCGTCCAGGCGGACGTGTGCGCGCTGCCCGTGCGCGACGCGTGGGCCGATGCCGCGCTCCTCGTCGCCGTGCTCGGCACGATGCCCGCGCGCGCGGACCGCGTGCAGGCGCTGCGCGAGGCGGGACGCGTGCTGAAGCCGGGCGCGCCGCTGCTCGTGCTGGCCTGGATGCGCGGGCAGCCCAAGCATGCCGCCGCGCTCCGCGGCGAGGGGCCGTGGCGCGCCATCGGGAGCGAGGACGTCGAGGCTCCATGGGCGCAGGGCGACGACGTCGTGTGCCGGCGCTACCATCTCTGCTCCGTCGAGGAGCTGGGCGAGGACCTCGCAGCGGCCGGCTTCACCTCGGAGAAGGTGGAGCCGGTGGCGCTTGCCGGGAAAGCGCCGGACAACGTGCTCGCCGTGGCCCGGGCCCGCGCCGCCGCGCCAACGCTATTATAGCCCCTGCTCTTTGCGGCCGCATGGCGGACGCGCCGCTGCAGCACGTGCC
>JAIVGT010000263.1 GCA_020201485.1 Halobacteriales archaeon | reverse complement strand
GCCCAGGGCCTTGCCGTACACCGGGTCGCCCGGGGTGTAGCCGTCCCCTTGCAGGTCCACGGCGCACACGGCGAAGGTCACGGGCAGGGCGTGCACGCGGGGCACGACCTCCGGCTCCGCTGGACCGAGCACGGCCAGCCCGCCGGCCGGCGCGCGCACGCGCACGTCGCCGGTCGAGGCGTCGCGCGAGCCGTCGAGGTCGGCATAGAAGCCATCCGCCTCGGTCGCCTTGCCGTCGCGGTCCGCGTCCCACCACGCCCAGCCGGGCGCGTCGAAGCCGGGCCCGCTGCCCAGCGTGGGCGCGCCCAGGTCGGGATCGCCCGGCCGCACCCAGCCCGGCGCGGGATCGCCCGCCAGCCGGACGTCGCCCGCGCTCACGTTGGCCCGCCCGCCGAGGACGAAGTAGAGCGCGTCGCCGTCCCAGGCGTGGTCGCCGTCCGCCACGCCGAAGCGCAGCGCCGCGTCCAAGGCGCGCGCCGTGCCGTTGCGCCCCGGGAGCGCGCCGGCCAGCGGCAGGCGCAGCGCAACGCTGCACCCCTGCGGCGCGAGGAACACCGGCTCGCCCGCGGCCGGGGCGCCGTCGCCGTCCGCGTCGAGCCAGCACACCGCCGCCGCGGGCAGGGCGCGCAGGCCGAGGACGGTCACGTCCGCGTCCGCCGGGGCGACGACGCTGCCGAAGCCGGAGGTGGCCCAGGCCGGCGCTCCACCGGCGAGCAGGGCGAGCAGGGCGAGGAGCGCGAGGCGCACGACGCGGCCACGGCGTGCCGGGGATTCAGGGTTGCGCAAGCGTTGGCTCCCGCTGGGGCAGCGAAGAAGAGAAAAGGAGCGGGGGGCGGAGCCCCCCGGATGCGCGCTCACTCAGGCCTTGCGGCGCAGGACGAGGACCGCGATGCCGACCGCGCCGAGCGCGGCGACGGCCTCGAAGCCCGGCGTCTTGGGGGGGTTCCCCTTCTGCGTCAGCTGGTCCTGCAGGTTCTTGTTGTCGGCCTGCGCCTGGGCCAGCTGCTGCTGCATCGCGCTGAGCGTGGTCGTCTGGTTGCTCAGCTGCGCGTTCAGGCTGCTGATCTGGGCCTGGAGCTGCGTGTTCTGGGTCAGCGTCGTGTTGAGCTGGCTGTTCAGCTGCGTGATCTGCGTGAGCAGCTGGGACAGCTGGCTGTTGTCGCCGCCGGCCGAGCACGTGCCGTTCGTGCCGCGGGTCTGGCCCGTGGGGCAGGTCGGCTGGCACGCGCCGCTGACCATCTCCTGGCCCGTGGGGCAGCCGCCGGACGGGGCCGTGCAGACGCCGTTCACCATGGTGTTGGGCGCGTTGCAGGTCGTCGGGGGCGGGTTGACGCCGCCGTTGTTGCCCTGGGGGATGGTGCTGAGCAGCGTCGTCGCCGCCAGGCGGACATCCTGGATGGTGGCCAGGCCGAGGTTCGGGGCACCGGCGCCGTTCGGGTCGTCGTAGTAGACGATGTCGTTGGCGCTGTACGTGCCGTCGCCGTCCGCGTCGAAGTACGCGAAGGCGCCGCCCGCGCCGCCGAACAGGACGTTGTTCAGGCCCGCGGTGTTGCTCTTCACGACCGTGCCCGCGCCCGCGCCGCTCAGGATGACGTCGTTGACCGACACCACACCCGCGCCCGCGCCGGCCTGGTCGTAGTAGAAGATGTCGCCGGTGCTGAACGTGCCGTCGCCGTCGGCGTCGTAGTAGTCGAACACGCCACCGAGCGCACCGTTCAGCACGTTGCCGAAGTCGCTGTTCGTCGCGCGCACCTGCGTGCCCGCGGCGAACGTGCCGGTGTTCGCGATGCGGATGTCGTTGCCGGCCACGGTGCCGCCGGCCGTCGCCGGCAGGTACACCGGCTCGCCGCTGTCGAACGTGCCGTCGCCGTCGTCGTCCACGAAGTCCAGGTCGACGAACGTCAGGCCCGCGGTCTGCAGGATGTACGTCGTCTGCTGGTCGCCGGGGGAGAGGACGTGGCCGAACTGCGTGCCGCTCCACACCACGTCTTGGATGGTGGTCAGGCCGAGGTTCGGAGCGCCCGCGCCGTTCGGGTCGTCGTAGTAGACGATGTCGCTGGCGCTGTACGTGCCGTCGCCGTCCGCGTCGAAGTAGCTGATCGTGCCCGCCGCGCCGCCGAACAGGACGTTGTTCAGGCCCGCGGTGTTGCTCTTCACGACCGTGCCCGCGCCCGCGCCGCTGAGCACGATGTCGTTGACCGAGACCACGCCCGCGCCCGCGCCGGCCTGGTCGTAGTACATCGTGTCCCCGACGCTGAAGGCGCCGTCGCCGTCCGCGTCGTAGAAGTCGAACACGCCACCGAGCGCGCCGTTCAGCACGTTGCCGAAGTCGCTGTTCGTCGCGCGCACCTGCGTGCCCGCGGCGAACGTGCCGGTGTTCGCGATGCGGATGTCGTTGCCGGCCACGGTCGCGCCCGCGGTCGCCGGCAGGTACACCGGCTCGCCGCTGTCGAACGTGCCGTCGCCGTCGTCGTCCACGAAGTCCAGGTCCGCGAACGTCAGGCCCGCGGTCTGCAGGATGCCCGTGGTCTCGACGTCGCCGGGGGCGAGGACGTGGCCGTACTGCGTGCCGCTCCAGATGACGTCCTGGATGCTGGCCAGGCCGAGGTTCGGAGCGCCGGCGCCGTTCGGGTCGTCGTAGTAGACGACGTCGTTGGCGCTGTACGTGCCGTCGCCGTCCGCGTCGAAGTAGCTGATCGTGCCCGCCGCGCCGCCGAACAGGACGTTGTTCAGGCCCGCGGTGTTGCTCTTCACGACCGTGCCCGCGTCCGCACCGCTGAGCACGATGTCGTTGAC
The DNA here is from genome assembly GCA_020201485.1 of Halobacteriales archaeon. Classification (GTDB taxonomy): domain Archaea; phylum Thermoplasmatota; class SW-10-69-26; order JACQPN01; family JAIVGT01; genus JAIVGT01. The sequence continues at coordinate 3,115 of JAIVGT010000263.1, read as the reverse complement.
CGAGACCACACCGGCGCCCGCGCCGGCCTGGTCGTAGTACATCACGTCGCCCGTGCTGAACGTGCCGTCGCCGTCGGCGTCGTAGAAGTCGAACACGCCACCGAGCGCGCCGTTGAGGACGTTACCGAAGTCGCTGTTCGTCGCGCGGACTTGGCTGCCCTTGGCGAACGTGCCGGTGTTCGCGATGCGGATGTCGTTGCCGGCCACGGTCGCGCCCGCGGTCGCCGGCAGGTAGACCGGCTCCGTGCTGTCGAACGTGCCGTCACCGTCGTCATCCACGAAGTCCAGGTCCGCGAACGTCAGGCCCGCGGTCTGCAGGATGTACGTCGTGTCGCCGTTGCCGGGGGCAACGACCGACCCGAACGTGAAGTTGCTCGCCGTGGTCGTCTGCGCGACGGCGTTCGGCAGGAACTGGCCGCCGAGCGCGAGCGCAAGAAACGCCACGAAGGCCGTCGTCATGAGCTTGCTTGCCATGTAGATCTCTCCTTGTACCCTCGTCACCATGCTTTCGCGTTGCGAAGTCCCCTTCCCTCAGCGATGCTGCGGCAACGAGGGCCTGGGAACCGGGATAGCATAACGACCATCCGTATTTGAAGGTTGCGGATTTATGAGAAGTCCAAAATGAAAGTGCAGCCCGGATTTGTGAATGCGACGCACGGACGTGCGCGTTGGGCGCGCGCGAACCCTGCGGAATCCATTGTTTTCAAGGGGAATCTTGCAAAGCAGCCGACGCTTGCGCGGCATGCGACAATGCGCGTTCCGGTAGGGGCCCTAGCAATACCAATATGTCATTTGCGGAAGCGTTCGGCCGTCAACCAACGCTTTGATGCCCCCCCGACCGCCGCAGATTTCGCCGGACCCTGACCTGTTCGAGCCGAAGCGCCGTGCGCCGTGTTAGCGCGGCGGCATGCGAGGGACGCCGCGGAAACCGCGGCCGGGCCGCAGCTCGAGCGAGGAAAGGACGAGAAAGGGAGCGGGGCCGCGCCCCGCCTTGGCCGTTCAGCGGCGGCGGCGCACGACGAGCGCCGCGCCGAGCGCAGCGAGCGCGAGGAGCGGCTCGAAGCCGGGCGTGCGCGTCCCGCCCGTGGCGTTCCCGCCGCCGGCGTTCTTCGCCGCGATCTCCTTCTGCAGCTCCGCCTTCTGCGCGTTCGCCTGCGCGAGCTGCCCCTGCAGCGCGGTGAGCGTGCCCGTCTGGTTCCCGACCTGCGTGCTCAGGCTGGCGATCTGCGCCTGGAGCTGCGTGTTCTGCTGCAGGGTCAGGTTGAGCTGCCCGCCGAGCTGCGTCACCTGCGCGATGAGCGCGTCGAGCTCGGCGTCGCCCGACCCGCCAGTGCCGCCGGTCCCGCCCGTGCCACCGGTCCCGCCCGTGCTCGGGTTCGTCCCGTTCGTGTTCGACGTGACGCTGATGATCGTGGTGTGCGCCTGGCCGGAGGATGCGCTGACCGTCGCCGCGAGCTCGATGGCGCCGTCGCCGGCCGGCGTGAACGCCGCGGTCCAGGTCGAGCTCGTCGCGCCCGGCGAGGTGAGCGTCACGCCGGACAACGTGTTCGCCACGCCGTTCTGCGTGCCGGCGTTCGCCGTTCCGCTGACCGCGACCTGCGTGCCCGTCTTGACGAAGCCGCCGTTCGTGGGCGCCGTGAAGCCGACGGTGGGCGCGATGGAGGTCGTGCTGCCCCCGCCGCCGCCACCCCCGCCGCCTCCGCCGCCGCCCGACGTGCCCGTGCCCGTGCCGCTCATCCGCAGGTCGCCGGCCGTGACGCAGCCCGCGGCGATGATGGCCGTGTCCGTCGCGCTGTCCACGTTGACGTAGAGCGCGTCGGAACTGGTGAACGAGCCGTCGCCGTTGCTGTCCAGGCCGGCGAAGGTCGTGGTCAGGGCAGCGAGGTTCGAGTTCAGGTCGCCGGAGTTGCCGGAGACCTTCGCCCCCGCCTTGCCCGTGCCCGAGCCCGGGGCCTCGGTCAGCCGCAGGTCGCCCGTGCTCGTCTTGGTCGACGTGTCGAAGTCGATGTACGCGGCGTCGGCCTCGGTCGTCGTGCCCTTGCCCGAGTACACCGTGTCGCCGTTCGCGTCGTAGAAGGAAGCCACGAGGGAGGGCGAGACGGTGAGCGTGCCGCCCACGTCGCTGTCCGCGGATTTCACGAACGTGCCCGCCGCGCCCACGCCCGTCACGTCCGACAGGCGCACGTCGTTCGCGCGCACGCCGGCGCTGTCCGTGGAGTCGCGGTCGAAGTACACGGAGTCCGTCAGGTCCACGATGCCGTCGCCGTCGTTGTCCACGAAGGCGAACTGGCCGGTCGCGAACAGGAAGGGCGCGGTCGTGCCGAAGCAGAACTCGACGTCCGTCGAGCCGTCCGTGAGGTACTGCCCGGCCTGGCTCATCGGGCTCGGCCCGACGCTCATGCGCACGTCGCCCGGCGTGGCCACGCCGTCGCCGTCGCTGTCCAGGTAGACAACGTCGTTGCGCGTGTAGTCGGCGATGGTGCTGCCGCCGCCGTTGAAGTCGAAGAAGGCGAGCATGGCCCCGCCCGGGACGGCGGTGAGGGGCAGCCCGCCGTTCTTGGCGTCGGTGGAGCTCGCCGTGACGCGCTGGTTCGCCGTGCCGCTGCCGCCGCCGCTCGCCACCGCCACGCGGAAGTCCCCGGACTCGACGTTCGTCGCCGACGCCCCGCCGACCTCGACGTACAGGTCGTCGCCGGCATCGAAGGTCCCGCCGTCGCGGTTGTAGAACATGAACCCGCCGGCTCCGAGCGGGGTGAGGACCGTGCCCACGTCGCTGTCCGTGCTCAGCACCTGGTGCTCGGCGCTGCCGCCGCTCCCGCCCGTGCCGATGAGGCGGATGTCGTTGATGTCCACCGTCCCGTCGCCGTCCATGTCGAGGTACAGGCCCTCGGTCGTGTCGGCGATGGTGTCGCCGTCCGCGTCGTCGAACGCGAGGAAGCCGTTCGGCGCGCCCACGTCCAGGAGCTGGTAGAACATGTCGGAGTCGCCGGCCTTCGCCAGCGAGCCGGCCGTCGAGCTCCCCGCCTTGTTCACGCGCAGGTCGGCGGAGTTCACCATCTGGTCGTTCGCCACGTCCACGTACACCGTGTCGCCGAAGCCGTAGGTCGTGTCGCCG
>JAIVGT010000400.1 GCA_020201485.1 Halobacteriales archaeon | reverse complement strand
GTGCATGCGCGTACGTCGATGTATGAGGGTGCGCGGGCTCGGCCGGTCGCGCCTTGGCGAGCCAGCAGGCGCTGCGCGAGGCGTCCTGGCCGACCGTGCCCTACGGCTGACGCGCAAGGGTCAAGGGGCACCCGGGACGATGCGCGGGCATGCAGCTCCTCGCCCACCGCGGGGTCGTGCTCATCGAGCCCGCGCTCCTCCCCGCCCTCGTGCCCGACGGCTGGCAGGACGTTCCGCACGAAGGCGTGCGCCTGGTGCAGGCGGGCGGCTTCCTCCTCGCGCCCACCGAGCAGCCCGGCGATGCGGTGCGCGCGCTCGCGGAGGAGGGCCCGGCCGCCCTCCTGTTCATCGGGAGCTGCGCCAGCCCGACGCGCGACCTCGAGCCGGGCGACGTGCTCCTCGTCGAGCGCGCGCGCACGCGGCTGGGCGAGGTGGGGGCGAGCGCGCCCCTCGTCGCGAAGCTCCGCCGGCGGTGCGACGCGGCGGGCCTGGACGCGAAGGTCGGAAGCGTGGCGAGCGGCATGCCGGCCGCGCAGCAGGACCTGGGCGAGGACCAGGGGTGCGGCGCGGTGCTGCGCGCGGCGAAGGATGCCGGCCTGCCCGCCTGCGCCCTGCTCGTGTGCGCCGGGGCGGAGACGGGCGTGGGCGACGCGCCGGTCGCGGTGCTGGAGAGCTTCGACACGCTGTTCCAGGTCGTCCAGGGCGTGCTCGGCAAGCCGGACGCGTGACGGGACCGTTTCGGCAGCGCGGGTCTCGATCCCTCGACGAGGCAGCTTAGCCCCCCGTGCTTCACGCTCGTCGGGACGTTTTCCACGAACCGAGACTCAACGCAGAAATACGCTGTCACGGCCGCGCAACCTCCCTCCCACAACTTGGATGCCCGATGGCCGCGACGTGGACGGTCGAGCCTGCCCAAGGACGTGGCCGAGCGGCCGCGATGTTTTGCCGGGGCCGTTCGGCGCGGACCCACCAACTTCCGCGCATCCTTGCCGCCGGGAGGCGAGGAGGGTGCATGCTTCCCATCGTCGGCCCGGCCTGGCCGGAGCAGCGGCACGAGCTGCTGGCCATGGCCGAGGTCGTGGCGGTCGGCAACCGCATCGGGGCCCTGAGGGCCAACGCTTTTATCCCGTCCCAGCCTTCGAGCGGCTTGGCCCGGAGCCGGAGGGCGGCCGACGGTGGCCCCGCGATGCGGGGCAGCTGAGGAAAGTCCCCTCTCCGAGCGGGCAGGGTGGATCCCGACGCGCGCGCGTGCAGTCCTTGCGGCTGCGCCGACGCGCGAGAGGGCCCGGCGCGAGAGCGCCGGCGGAGGCCCAGCAACGCAACCGCCCGCCGCATGCCGTGCAAACCGGCGCTGTGGGCAACCCACACGGGGCGATGAGGCCGCGAAGGCCGAGGACGCGGCGGGGAACGGGTGGAACGCGCCATCCGCACCCTGGAGCAAGCCGAAGCCGTGGGGAAGGTGCCCCGCCCACCGCGCGCCCAGCGGTTCGCCGTTGGGGGTGACCCACCAGGTACGGCGCTGAGGAGAATGCCGCCAGGGCGACGCGCGCGAGCGCGGCGCTGGAACAGAAAGGGGCTTACTCCCGGCACCGGGCCACAATTTCACCTCGACATTCGGCTGCGGAAGAAATTTCGAGTGTCAGGGTCTTGAA
>JAIVGT010000061.1 GCA_020201485.1 Halobacteriales archaeon | reverse complement strand
GCTCACCCGTCCCGCATCGCCTCGAAGTCCACCGCGTAGTGGCTCTGCGCCGGGCTGTAGTCCCGCACCACGCGGCGCTCGCGCTCCGTCACGCGCCAGCCGGCGAGCGCCGCGCGCTCCACCAACCCGCGCACGTGCGCGTCCACCTGCGCGCGCTCGATGATGCGGTGGTAATGCACGACGGCGCGGGGCTTGCCCGCGCCCAGGGCCTGCTCCCAATGCTGGTCCGCGCCGTGGGGCAGGTTCATGATGACGCGGTCGCACCGGCCTTGCACGCTGCGCGCGAACTCGTCCGCGTCGGCGAGCACCGCCTGTACGCGCTCCTCGACCTTGTTCCGCTGCGCGTTGCGTTGGATGGCCTCGACCGCGTCCGCGTTCAGGTCCACGGCGTACACGCGCTGCGCCTTGCCGTGCTTGGCGATGAGGAGCGCGAACGGCCCCACGCCCGCGAACAGGTCGAGCACGACCTCGCCCTGGCGCACCTGCTCCGCGACGCGCGCGTGCTCGCTCGCCAGGCGCGGGCTGAAGTACGCCTTCGCCAGGTCCACGTCCAGCCGCAGGCCGTGCTCGCGGTGCTCCGTGCGCGTGCGCGGCTCGCCGGCGATGGTGCGCAGCGCGCGGATGCGGTACGTGCCCTGCACGCCCTCGTCGAGCAGCACGCCCCGCGCGCCCTTGTGCGCCGCGAGCAGGGCGCGGCCGACCTCCGCGGCGTGCGGCAGCAGCCCCGGCTCCAGCTTCACCACGATGAGGTCGCCCACGACGTCGAAGCTCGTGGGCAGCAGCGCGCGGAGCTCGTCCGGCACCTGCGCCAGCTCCTGGTAGCTCGCCGGCTTGCCCTCCTGCGCGTCGAACTCCGCCGTCGTGAACGGGTAGCCGAGGAGCGCATCGCGCGCGCCGTCGCGCACGGGCAGGAGCAGGCTCGGGCCCTCGCTCAGGGGCTTGAGGTCCATGCGCAGCAGGCCCAATCCGCGCAGGCGCTGGCGCACCTCCTCGCCCCGCTCCCGCGGGACCTTGACCGCCAGGCTCAGCACGGACCCGTCCCCCGCGACGAGGCTGCGCAAGGACCCTTGCCCGCCCGGTGGAACCGCTGCAGGTTCCCTACCATGGACTCCGGGATACACTTAAGTCGGCCCACGAGGCTGCGCCGGGTCGGGGAAGGTCTTGGCGCTCTTAAAGAAGAGGGCCGTGCTGAGTGTCCTAGCCGTCGCGCTGCTGTGCTCGCCCTTCCCGGCGGGCGACATCGCGCCTCCGCCGCGGGCCACCGGCGACGTGCTGCCCGACGCGAGCGCCTGCTTTGCCGCGCCCACGCCCGACGTCCACTTCGACGTCGTGGCCATCAACGTCAGCATCAGCTACAACAACTTCGGCGACCACGACCCGTTCGGCCGCATGTACGCGCTCGCCTCGGAGGAGGCCGCCGTGCGCAGCGCCGTCGCGAGCGCCGCGAACCGGCCCGTGGACATCGTGCGCCCCCTCGTGCTGCGCGCCCACGTCGGGGACTGCGTCGAGGTCAACTTCACGAACCACCTCGCCGACCCGCAGACGCCGACGCAGACGCTGCTGCGGAACGCTTACCCGACGCTCACGAACGGCGTGGTCGGCACGCTGGGGAGCTTCCTGGGCATCCTCGGCTTCCTGCCTGTTCCCCAGCCACCGATCGGGGTGCTGAACCAGAATCCCCTGGCGCCCGTGGCTCCCTTGGTTCCCGAGCCGCTGAACCTCGAGCGCGCGAGCCTGCACATCCACAAGGCGCTCACCACCGCGGCGATGCAGGGCAGCAACGTCGGCATGAACCCGGACAGCACGGTCGGCCCCGGGGAGAGCATCACCTACCGCTGGTATGTCCCGGGCGATGCCGGCGCGGAAGGCACGTACTACTACCACAGCCACGGCGACGAGGATACGCAGGTCGCGCACGGCCTGTTCGGCGCCCTCATCGCCGAGCCGCGCGGCTACGCCTGGCTCGACCCGGTCACCGGTCTCGCGCTGAGCAGCGGCTGGGAGGCCATGCTCACCTACCCGTCCGGGGCAGCGGACAAGGCGCAGCACCCGGACTTCCGCGAGTACGCCTTGCTCTTCCATGACGAGGTCCAACCCTGCCTGCTCAGCAGCCCGGTCGGCGCCTGCACGTCCCTGCCCATCGTGGACGGGGCGGCGCTGAGCAACGCCTACGGCCCAGGCACGAAGGCTATCAACTACCGCAGCGAGCCGTTCATGGACCGCTTCCAGTGGCTCTCGACGGAAGTCAACAGCAAGAACCTCACGCACCTCGGGAGCGACCCGAATGCGTTCAACAACGCGCAGTTCGACGAGGCGCAGGCCTACGGCAGCTACGGCAACGGCGACCCGGCCACGCCCATCCCGCGCGCCTACGTCGGCGACCCGACGAAGATCCGCCTCGTCGCCGCCGGCCCAGGCCAGCACCACGTGTACCACCTGCACGGCGGGGGCGACCGCTGGCGCTACCAACCGGGCACCGACGACACGCAGCTCGACGCCGGGACCGTCAAGCAGGGCAACGTGCTGAACAGCGCGAGCGACCGGCTGGACGTGCAGGACGTGGGCCCGGGTGAGGCCTTCGACCTCGAGATCGAGGGCGGCGCGGGCGGCGTCCAAGGCAGCGTCGGCGACTTCCTCTACCACTGCCACATCGTCGAGCACTACGTGGCGGGCATGTGGGGCTTCTGGCGCGTGTACGACACGCTCCAAGACGGCAGCAACCCGAACTTCGTGCACGAGAAGCCCCTGCAGGTCCTGCCCGACCGCGCCCCGCCCCCGCGCGCCGTGGACAGCCTGGCCCTCGTCGGCACGCACCTGTTCCCGGGCACGAGCGCGGAGCACGTCGTCGTCGGCGGCGCGAGCGACGCGAACGCCAGCCCGCCCACCATCAACGTCGAGGCCCTCCTCGACCCGCAGCTCCCGGCGCGCGGCGTGCCGCACATCAACGACGCCAGCGTCTGGAACTGGGCCAAGGTCAGCCAGCCGGGCGGCGTGCTCTACCTCGGCGAGCCCGAGGTCAACCGCAGCTGGCCGAACTACGTGCCGCAGGCCAGCGGCTTGTTCAGCACGGGCGAGCCCACGGCCCGGCCCACGCTGCAGTTCAACCCGCTCACCGGCCGACCGGCCTACCCCATGCTGCACCCGCACCTGGGCAAGCGACCGCCCTTCGCGCCCGGGCACGGCCCGACGCCCTACCTCGGGCAGGAGTGGAGCGCGCAGAACCCCCTCGGCCTGTGCGTGCAGCACCCGGAGCGCACCGACCGCAGCTACAACGTCGTCGCCGTGCCGGTCGCCGTCTCGTACAACGCGCGCGACACGGACCCGAACGGGGAGATCTTCGTGCAGGCGGAGGACAAGGCCGCCGTCCTGAGCGACCCCAGCCTGGCGGAGAACCTCGTGCTGCGCGCGAACGTGCACGACTGCGTGGACGTGACGCTCACGTCGCAGCTCAAGGACGGCTTCCCCAACCAGTTCCACAGCAAGGTCAACATGCACATCCACCTCGTGCAGTTCGATGTGCAGGCGAGCGACGGGGTCATCGCCGGGCGGAACTTCGAGCAGAGCGTTCGCACCGTCACCTCGGCGAAGGACGTCGTCCACCTCGCGGGCGCCGCCAGCGCCGGCGACACGACCATCGTCGTCGACGACATCACCTTGTTCACCGGCAAGTTCGGGGCCACGATCGGCGTGGACTTCGGGAGCGCGGGGTACGAGGAGCAGACGATCGCCAACGTCGACAACACGGCGAACACGATCACGCTCCAGGGGAGCCTGCAGCGGAACCACGCAGCCGGCGCCTACACCGGCCTCTCCGGCGGCACCGAGGTCGCGGCCCTCACCAGCGCTGTCGCGGCGGGTGCGACGAGCATCCACGTTGCGAACCCGACGATGTTCGTCGACGCGCTCGGGCAGCCCAAGGTCGGCAGCATGGTGGGCGTGGGCCTGACCGAGGCCGGCTTCGAGGAGGCCCAGCTCACCGGCGTGGACCTCGCATCGAAGGTCGTGACCCTCGACCGCCCGCTCGCGCGCGCGCACGATGCCGGAGCCTACGTCGGCTACGAGTTCGTGCACTACCGCTGGTTCCCCGACGTCGAGCTGGGCATGGTGTACTGGCACGACCACGTCGCCGGCATCCGGAGCTGGGCCCACGGATTGTTCGGAGGGCTCGTGGTGGAGCCGGCGAACAGCACGTGGACCGACCCGCGCACCGGCACCGCCATCAAGGACGGCACCCCGGGCACGGCGGGCAACGCCTACGTGGACCCGCACCTCCTCGACATCCACGTGCCGGGCGCGCCGGACTACCGCGAGTTCGTCGCCGGCATCCAGGACCGGAACTACAAGCTCCCCGGGGGCAACCAGGCCGATCCCAAGCCCTACGCCAGCTTCAACCTCCGCAACGCTCCGTGGGACTTGCGCTCCGCGGCGAACACCGACCCCGACTACTTCTTCAGCAGCTTCGTCCACGGCGACCCGTCGAGCGACATGCTGCGGGCGTACGCGGGCGACCGCACCGTCGTCCACCTCCTCTATGCCGGCCAGAGCACGACGCGCGGCGTGAGCACGTTCGCCGTCACCGGCCATCGCTTCGCCTTGGAGCAGCACCAGGCTGTGCCGCACCTCATGAGCGCCCTCCCCCTCGGCATCAGCTCGCAGTTCGACCTTGAGCTGCAGTGCGGCGCCGGCAGCGGCTATGAGGCCGTGCCGGGGGATGCGTCGAGCTGCACCGGGCAGCACGCTGGCGACTACATGTACATGCTCACCGAGCCCGACCTGCTCCTCGGCGGCGCGTGGGGCGTCTTCCGCGTGTACGACAAGCTCAACAGCACGCTCCTGCCCCTGCCGGACAAGGCCGGACCATCAGGCCCAGCGGACAGCGGCTTCCCGAACGACGTCGCGGCTGGACCGCTGCAGGTCGGCGGCGTGGGCGTGCCCGACCCACTCGCGCTGTACGGCGACGTGCCCCAGCCCCCGCCGAGCAGCGGGAACGTCGGCCCGCCGGGCGCGCCCGTGCGCCGCTACGACGTGGCCGCCATCAGCCTGCCCATCCCCTACGACGCCGCGGGCGCGGGCGTGAAGAGCCACGCCGCGGCCTTCGTGCCGCTGAGCGACGTGCCCCGCATCGCCCTCGGCGTGGCGAAGCCGGAGCCCATCGTCCTACGCGCGAACGCCGGCGAGGTCGTGGAGGTGGAGCTGACGAACCTCCTGCACGTGCCGCTCGACGCCGCGCCCCCGGCGGCCAACCTCGCCCTGTGCCTCAGCCTCGTGGACCCGTTCGCCCCCGACCCGGCGGGTTGCCTGTCCTTCCTCGACGCGCGCCCGGCCAGCAACGCGCCCTTCGAGCGCGTCAGCCTGGCCCCGAGCCTCGTCAGCGTGGACCCGCTGGGCAGCGCCGGCCTGACCGTGGGCTACGACCCGGACTTCGGCGTGCTCCCCGGGCAGAGCATGACCTACCGCTGGTACGCCGACCAGGAGCTGGGCGCTGCGACCCTCGCCGACCTGAGCCACGTGCCCACCTTCAAGCAGGTCGAGGACGCCGCCCTCACGCCCCTCGTGACCCTGCCCAGCCCGACGCAGCGCAGCACGAGCCAGACGTTCAACAGCGAGAACCACCTGGACCGCGGCCTGTTCGGCATGCTCCTCGTCGAGCCCGCGGGCAGCACGTACCGCGACCCGTACACCGGCCTGGCGAGCGGCACGGGCATCCGCAGCGTGGTCGTGCCGCCCACGGGGCGGGCGTTCCGCGAGTACGCGGTGATGTTCGAGTCCGAGGACCGGCAGTTCCAGTCCAGCACCATGCCCTACGACCCGAACGTCGAGGGCGTGAGCGGCCTCGACTACGCGAGCGCCCCGTGGGTGAGCCGCGTCGGCGTCGTGGGCGAGAGCGACTGCACGCTCGACACCGACCAGTGCAGGAGCCTGGGCATCCGCGAGGTG
>JAIVGT010000262.1 GCA_020201485.1 Halobacteriales archaeon | reverse complement strand
CTCCTGGACAACCTCCGGGAGCGCCTCGGGTTGAGCTTCGAGGAGGCGACGCGCGTGGAGAACGAGGTCCTGCGGGCGAAGCCCAAGGGCCCGCGCCCCTCCGGGCGCCCGGCGAGCGGCTAGCCGGCAGAGCCAGCCTTCAAGGCACGCTGCCCGCTTCCTCCCGCGTGGCCGAAGGCCTGCTCCACGTCCTGTCGAACCCGACGAACCAGGCCATCCTCAGCCTGCTCGCCGTCGAGCCCGCCTACCCGCGCCGCATCGGCGGCATGCTCGCGCTCTCCGAGACCGAGGTGGCGCGGCGGCTGAAGCTCATGGAGGCGCTCGGCCTCGTCGAGGGGAGCTGGGCGCACATCGGCCGCAACGTGAAGCTGTACCGCGTCACGGCGCGCGCCGTGCAGGTGGAGCTCACCGCGCAAGGGCTGCGCGTCGAGGTGACGCGCGACTCCGGGGCAGCCGGGCCGCCCGTGCTCCTCAACCCGTTCTCCTCCGCCGCGCCCGACCCGGGCGACTTCGTCGGCCGCGCGCGCGAGCTCGCCGTGCTCGGCGGGCCGGAGCCGGTCGTGGTCGTGGAGGGCATGGCCGGCATCGGCAAGACGTGCCTGCTCGCGAGCTACGCCCACCAGCACGCGCCGGACGCGGCCGGTCACACCATGCTCTGGCACAGCTTCCGCGGCGTGGAGTCGCTGAACTGGCTGGCGAACCGCTTCGCCCTGTTCCTGGCGCAGCGCGGCGACCGGGCGTTGCTTGACGCCATGGAGCGCGGCGCGGAGCTGGCGGACAAGCGCGAGCTCATGCTGCAGCGCCTGGACCAGCCGGGCGTGCTCATCCTGCTCGACGACGCCCACCGCGTGGAGGACGAGGCGGTGCGGGGCTTCCTCGGGGACGCCATCGAGCGCACGGAGCGGGCCAAGCTCATCCTGGCCGGGAGGGAGATGCCGCGCTTCCGCCCGTCGCCCGGGCGCGTGCGCGTCCTGCAGCTCGGCGGCCTGGACGAGGACGACGTCGGCATGCTGCTCGCGAGCAAGGGCATCGAGGCCCCGGCCGCGGTCCGGAGCAAGCTGCGCGAGGTCGTGGGAGGGCACCCGCTGGCCCTGGCCCTGCTCGTCGCGAACGCGCAGGAACGGCAGCAGGGGCTGGCCGAGGTCCTGACGCGCGTGCCGGAGCAGAACCTCGAGGACTGGCTGCTGCGCGAGGTGGACGCGACGCTCAGCGAGGGAGAGCGCGAGGTGCTCGTCCATGCCAGCGTGTTCCGCACCAGCTTCGACCTCGACGACCTGGACGCGGTGTCGCGCCGCCCGCCGGAAGGGGCCTTGCTCGCGCTGCGCCGCCGGCTGCTCATCCAGGCGCGCGCCGGGCACGAGTACGCCCTGCACGAGGTCGTGCGCACGTTCTTCTACGGCATGCTCCGCAACAAGCGCGAGCTCCACGGCCGCGTGGCGGCGCACTACCTGAGCAAGGAGACCACGGAAGGCCGGCTGGAGGCGCTGCACCACTTCATCCAGGCCGGGCAGCGGCCGCGCGTCCTCGCCCTGCTGGAGCAGGACCTGGACCTGCGCGAGTTCGACTTCATCGACGCCGGGTACCAGAACCTGTACCTGGGCATCCTGGAGCTGTTCGCGCGCAGCGAGGTGCCGGACCCGCGGCGCTGGGCCCTCATCGAGGACGAGAAGGGCGACATCCGCTTCCACCGCGGGGAATGGCAGACCGCGCTGCAGCACTACGAGGTCGCCGCGCAGCACTTCGAGGCGGCGAAGGAGCCGGAACGCATCGCCGACCTGGCGTGGAAGCGGAGCATGGCCCTGCAGCGGCTGGGCGAGCACGCGCGAGCCAGGGACACGTGCGCGCGCGGGCTGAAGGTCGCGCCCGAGGACTCGGTGGCGCGGGAGCGGCTGGAGCGCCTGGGCGAGGAGCTGCGCGCCGCCCGCTGAGCGCGAGGCTTAAGCCGAGGCCGCGCGCATGCGGGAGCATGGCCGTGCTCGAGCTCGCCGGGCTCGTCGCGCTCGTCGTCCTCGGGCTCATCGTCGTGCTCGCCATCGGCGCGTTCCTGTTCCTGCTCCCGGCGCTCGTCATCGCCTTCGTGGTCTGGCTCTTGACCCACAACGAGCTGCTCACGGGGGTGGCGTTCCTGCTCGTGGCCCTCGTGAGCCTGACCAAGCGCTGAGCCCGGACCGCGGCCAGGCTTGGCAGGAGGATGGGTCAGGGCCGCGCGAAAGGTCCGGAGCAAGGCCTGATCGCACGTCCGGCGCGTGCCGGCCGCGCATCCATGCGCGGCGACGTGGGCGAGGGACGTTCAAGGTTCCGGGTCGGCCCGGCTGGACGGCATCCGGGCCGCCGCACGTTCCCTCCATAAACTTCAAGGCGTGACCAGGCCGCGAACGGGCCATGCGCCTCGTCCAGGCCAGCCTGGTCGCCCTCGTCCTCGTCGCCATCGGCCTCGCCGGCTGCGTGAGCCAGAACCCGGTCGAGCCCGTGCGGAACGCCTTGGCTGGCGTGCCCCTCCTCGGCCCGGCCCTCCAGCCCTCGGGCCCCCGCTTCGGCGCGCCCGTGGTCGTGGACGAAGCCTTCGGCGCGACCGAGCCCAGCCTGGCCATCGACCGCGAGGGGCGCATCTTCGTCGCCGCCCCGGCCGGCATCAGCCCGGCAAGCGGCGACCCGCTCGCGCACGCGTACAGCGGGCAGTTCTGGCGCAGCGATGACGGCGGCAAGACCTTCGCGCACCTGCCCGGCATCGGCGCGGCCGGCTTGTACGGGCCGAGCATCGGCGGCGGCGACAGCGACATCGCCGTGGACGCGGCCGGCGGCCTGTACGCCATCGACCTCTGGCTGGGCAACGTCGGCTTCCTCACGAGCCAAAACCACGGCGACTCCTGGCTCCAAGGCAGCCCGGTCACGTTCGCCAGCGGAGGCGACGACCGGCAGTGGATCGACGTGGACCAGAAGACGGGGCAGGTGTACGTGACCGTGAACAGCCTCGCGACCGGCCTGTGGGTCGCGCGCAGCGACGACCACGGCCTGACCTTCGCGCAGCAGACGCTCGCCGTGGCGACGGGCGACCGGGGCGGCTGCATCTGCCCGCCGGGCGTGCTCGCCGTGGACGAGGGCAGCGGCAACGTGTACCTGCCCTACTACCTCAACCCGGGCGGCGTCGGCCTGGCCGTCAGCAAGGACCACGGCGCGACCTTCCAGCTCCTCCAGCTCCCCGGCAGCGACCGCGCGCACCTGGCGCCGGATGGAGAGCCCGGCGGCAGCTTCGTCGTCGCCCAGCACGACCACGCCGGCAACCTCTACGTCGTGTACGAGCAGGACCTCGGCGCGGGGCGGCGCGTCGTGCTCCAAGCAAGCCGGGACGAAGGCGCGCACTGGACGCAACCCGTCGTCGTCAGCCCACTCGCGTCCGGCCTGCAGATCTTCCCCACCCTCGCCGCCGGCGACGCCGGCCGCATCGCGGTCGCGTGGTACGAGCAGCGCGGCCAGGACTGGAACGTGCGCCTCGCCTTCACGGAGGATGCGCTCGCCCCCACGCCCACCTTCGCCCTGACGACGGTGAGCGCGACCCCGGTCCTCACCGGCAGCTTCGAGCGGGAGGCCCTCGGGGACTTCTTCGAGATGGCCCTCGACCCGCAAGGCCTGGTCCACGTGGTGTGGAACGAGAAGACGGGGGAGAAGGGGCGCATCGTGGAAGCGGCGCAGGTGGACGGCCCGCGCCTCCAGCTCGGCCCCGGTCCCGCCGCGCAGGGCACGCCGCAGGGCCCGTTGCCGGTCGCGCTGCCGCCCCTCGGGCGCTAACGGGGCCGGGGCTCGGCGTCGAGCTCCGCCATCGCCAGCTCCGGCACGAAGTCCTGCACCCGCTCCGGCGCGCGCGCGAGCGCCGTCCAGAGCTCGGTGATGGGGCCGGGCTCGGGCGCGGTGGGCCACCGTCCCCGCAGGAGGTCCCCCACGCCGCGCAGCGTGCCCCAGCCGCGCGCCAGGCCTTTCGCCGTGTTGTGCGCCCACAGCCCGAAGAACCCGCGGCGCGCTTCGGGCACGGTGAGGGCGGTTCGCACCGTCTTCTGCAAGCCCCAGCCCGCGAGCATGGCCACCCCGGCCGGGGCGAGGAGGACGCTGGCGAGCATCGCCGCGCCTGCGGCATGGAGCCCGGCGGTGCGCGCGAACTCGCGCGCCCCGGCGCGTCCGCGGCCGGTGCCGTGCGCGCGCAGCGTCTTCGCGAACGCGGGCACGTCGCTGCGCGCGTACCACACCTGCTTGCGCAGGAAGGCGGCATAGTTGAGGTTCCCGGCCGGCTCGTGGACAACGATGGCAGAGCGGCAGTGGCCGATGCGGTGGCCGGCGTCGAGCAGCCGCCAGCCCAGGTCCCAGTCCTCGGCGCAGCGCAGGGCGGGGTCGAAGCCGCCCACCTCCCGGAACGCATCCGCGCGGTAGGCGACGTTGCTCGTGATGATGCCGTGGTAGCAGGCGATGTTGTCCCAGTCCTCGAACACCCCGGGCCGGCCGTGCCGCGCGTTGCGCAAGGCTCCGCCCGCCCCGGCCAGGTCAGGCCGCTCGCGCAGGTGCCCGGTGAGGTGGCGCAGCCAGCCCCGCTGCGGAACGCAGTCCGCGTCGGTGAACACGAGGAAGCGGCCGCGCGCGTGCGCCGCGCCGATGTTGCGCGCCGCGCCCGCGGTCGTGCCCGGCGCGGCGAGGAGCCGGACGGGGAGCTGGCGCGCCCGGTCCGGGCCGCCGTCGGTGCTGCCGCCGTCCACGACGATGACCTCCATGTCGCCGTCGAGGTCCTGGGCGCGCACGGCGTCGAGGCAGCGCCGCAGGCGCGCGCCCTCGTTGAGAACGGGGATGATGACGGATGCGTCCAACGCCGACCCCACCGCGGCCCGGGCCGCAGGGACGCGGTCGCCTTCCGGACCCTTGAAGGCGATGGGACGGATGCAGCCGGACCGGCAGCGTGCACGGCTGCCGCGTCGCCTCAGACCAGCGGGATGGCCCCGAGCTCCGCGTCCACGAGCGCCTCGTGGTAGCCGCTCGGGTGATGCCCGGCCAAGAGGCGGGCGAGGGCCGCGTCCCCGGCCGCGATGACCGTCTGCGCCCCGTCGGCTTCGTAGCCGTGCCCGGCCAGGCCGAGCGGGTTCGGCGCGCCGGCGTCGTCCAGGAGCGTCGTCCCGCTGTCGCCCGCGATGGAACGAAGCACGGTGCCGACCTCCACGGGGATGCCGTGCGCGGCGAGCGCCAAGGCGAGCTCCCGGCCCTGGTCGTAGGGCACGGTGCCGTCCCCCACGGCGTGGACGATGATGGCGCCCTGGAGCCGCATGTCGCCCGCAAGCAATGCCGGAGAGCGCGCGACGTAGGCGTCGGGGGCGGTGAGGGGCGTGCCGCCGGCCTCGCGCTCGATCTCCCCCGCCGCGTCGGGCTGCCCGGCGAGGCTGCCGGCGACGGTCGCCTCGAGCCAGGTCTCGTGGAGCATGCTGAGCGGCTCGACGGCGACGAAGGACTCCGCGAGGTCCGGGCGTTGCGCGGCGACCATGCCGCACACCTCGCCGCCCATGCTGATGCCGAGGAGGAAGACGTGCTGCACGCTCGGGAAGTCCGCCTTCAGCGCGTCGAGCGCCGCGATGGTGTCGTGCGCGCCGGCCATGACGTTGAAGCCGAACGCCCCGCGGTAGTCCATGGCGACGGCGAGCACGCCTTGGTCGGCGAGCGCGGCGAGGCGGGGGATGTGCTCGTCCGCGTGCACGTGATGCCCATGGCACACGGCGACGAGCTGCGTGGGCGGGGCGTGGGGGATGGCGAGCCAGCCGAGCGCGGTCTCCCCGTCTGCGATGACGGCGAAGGGCACGACATCGCTGCCCTGTGCCGCGGCGAGGACGGGCAGGACGAGCAGGAGGCCGAGGCCGGACGCGGCGCGCATGGTCGTCAGGCCGCTTCGCCGGGGATAAGGCTTCTGCGCGGTGCGTGGGCGGTGG
>JAIVGT010000191.1 GCA_020201485.1 Halobacteriales archaeon | reverse complement strand
GCTGCGGCACGTGGTACGTGTCGCGCAGCGTGTCCCACAGGCGCGTCGTGTCGTGGAAGCTGCCCATCCCGAACACCTCGTTGCGCGGCTTGCCGCTGAAGCGCCACGTGGCGTAGGTGAGCACGTCGACCGGGTTCGCGATGTAGAAGATGAGGGACTTGGGCGCGTTGCTCGTGATCTTCTGCGTCACGTCCTTGCAGATGCCGATGTTCTTCTCCAGGAGGTCGAGGCGCGTCATGCCCGGCTTGCGCGGGAACCCGGCGGCGACGATGACGAGGTCGCAGTCCCGGAGGATGGCCGGGTCGGTCCCGCCCGTGACGCGCGTCTTGCGGCCGAGGCCGGCGCTGGCGGTGTTGAGGTCCATGGCCTCGCCCACGACGAGGTTCTCCGCCTGCGGGATGTCGAGCATGACCATCTCGTCCGGCTCGACCATGTGGAGCAGCGAGAACGCGGTGTTCGCGCCGATCTTGCCCGCGCCGACGATGCCGACCTTCGTCATGGTCCTCGGGCGCGCATCCTGGCTGCGCGCCAAATAGCTTGTGCTGTTCGCGCGCGGCGTCGCGCGCACGGGATGGCCGGAGCAAAGCGGCATACATTTATCCGTCCAGAAAAATAGCCGCGTTGGGATGCACATGCTCACCGTATCACGCTGCCTGCTCGTGCTGGCGCTCGGAGCGCTGCTGGCCGGCTGCACCGCGCCGAAGGAGCCGCTCACCGGCGCGACCAGCCACACCGCGACCGCCCCGACCCAGGCCAGCCTGCCGCACAACGACCCCGGCGGCTCCGGGGGCGCAGGCCGCGTCACGAACGTCGGTCCGCAGGTCCTCGCCTTCCTCGGCAGCCTGTCCAAGGCGGACAACGGCGGGGGCAGCGCGGAGCTGTTCACCGCCATCGTCAGCGACGCCAACGCCGAGGCGGACCTCGCCTCGCTGAGCATCGACGCGTCCGGCCCGGCGCACCTGGGCGCGAGCCACGACGTCACGAGCGCCGACCTGGCGCACACGGCGGACAACGGCCTCGGCTCCGACTCCTGGGCGCTCTGGGACGCGGTGCCGCAGGACGGGCAGCTCCTGGTGCATGTGCAGGTCACGTATCCCTACGGCGCGGCCCCGGGCGAGTACCGCTGGCAGCTCACGGTGCGCGACCGCAGCGGCGCGGCCGCCGTCAGCGATGCGGACTACACCGTGCTCGACCCGGTGCACGTCGTCGAGGTCGCGGGAGCGGTCACGGGGTCCGGCCAGCCCGCCTCGCTCGACGGCTGGGGCGGCTGGAGCGGCGCGCCCGGCGCGACGGACGTGCCGAGCATCACCTACCTCAAGGTCGTGAACAAGGGCACGGCGGGCGACCAGCGCTTCATCGTGGACTTCACAAGCCGCGACTTCACCGGCCAGAGCGACGCGAGCTGGCGGGTGCCCCTCGACGGCAACATCCGGTTCGCCACTTGGGAAGCCAACCCGGACCAGGTGCCGAGCCAGGGCAGCTTCCACTTCGGCGAGCTGAGCCGCGACGGCAGCGTGACGCTGACCTTCACCCGCGCCGGCTCGGTCATGTACATCGCCTACCAGCGCCCTGGGCATCGCTCCCATCGCCGCGGCGCAGGGCGCTGTGCCGCCCGCCTCGCAGCAGGCCCCGCTCGCGCTCGGCGCGCACGGCGGCGAGGCCACGCTCCGCTTCCCCTTCCAGCTCGCGGCCGATGGGGGGGTGTACGCGAAGCTCCTGCCGAGCGACGGCAACCCGGCGGTCGCGAACGGCACGGTCGCCGCGGACCGCACCGCCGGCCTGACTGGCTGGTGGGCCCACCTCGTGCTGGAGCCGAGCAGCGGCAGCCCAGTAGACCTGGGCTACTACGCGGATGCGGGAGCCACGCCCCTCGTCCAGCTCCCCGGAGGCGCCCGCCACACGCTCATCCTGACCGTGCACGCGCCCGTGGACGCGGGCGACGTCGGGCAGGTGTTCCGCGTCGACCTGGCGCTGGCGCACCGCGACGCGACCACGACCACCGTGGACCCGAGCTGGGGCTTCACCTCCCAGCTCGTGGTGAGCCAGACCGCGACCGTCCCGGCGAAGCTCGACCTGGGCCTGGCCTGGCCCCTGCTCGGAGCGGCGGCGGGGGTGGCCGCCCTGGCCGCGGTGCTCGCCGCGCGGAGGCAGCGGCGCTCGAAGGATTGGCTGTGACCCCCGGAACCACCCGCGAAACCTCCAAATAGCCCTGCCCGGCATGCATCCTGCAGGGACCTCATGGCGCGCGGGAACATCGTCCACGGTCCAGGCCCTGCTCAAGAAGGGCGCGCGCCTCGCCGCGCACAAGGAGAGCACGAAGGACTTCGAGAAGATCGGCCTGCGCCCGGAGCTGGGCTTCACCGAGGCCATCGAGCGCGCGCGCATCGTCATCGACTGCACGCCAGGCGAGGCCGGGCTCAAGGCCAGCCACTACGACAAGCTCGACGATGGCTCGCGGCTGTTCATCGCCCAAGGCGGCGAGGAGGCGGACTACGGCACGCCCTACGCCCTCGGCATCAACGACGCCGCGGTCAAGGCCACGACCGGCTTCGCCCAGGTCGTGAGCTGCAACACGCACAACATCAGCGCCCTCATCAAGGCCATCGCCTTCCAGGGCGAGAAGAGCAACCTCGCCGAGGGCCGGTTCGTGTGCATCCGGCGCAGCAGCGACGTGGGCGAGGAGAAGATGAGCAGCGGCCCGAGCCTGGACAAGCACAAGGAGAGCCACGGCACGCACCACGCCACCGACGTGCACCGCGTGTTCTCCACGCTGGGCCACGACCTGCCCATCTTCAGCAGCGCGCTCAAGCTGCCCACGCAGTACATGCACAC
>JAIVGT010000060.1 GCA_020201485.1 Halobacteriales archaeon | reverse complement strand
CTCCCTGGAAGCGCAGGTCTGCGCGTTCCCGGGCGACGGCGTCGCGCTCCGCTTCGGCGCGCTCACCGGCCCGGGCGTGCCGTCCTTCGAAGGCATCCGGCAAGGCCTGGCCGCGGGCAAGCTGCCCATCATCGGCTCCGGCCGCAACCACCTTCCCGTCGTGGACCTCGGGGACGCGGTCGCGGCCATCGTCGCCGGCCTCCACGGGCCGGGCGGGGTGTACAACATCGCCGACGACAGCCACCCGGAAGCCGGCGAGCTCCTCCGCCGATGGGCCGCGGAGCAGCGCGCGCCCCCTCCGAAGCGCGTGCCGTAGCCCCTCGCGCGCCTCTTCGCCCCCTTCCGCGCAAGGCTGTTCACGACGAACCTGAAGATGTCCGTCCGGAAAGCGCGGCGCGACCTGCGGTGGGCCCCGGAGGGCAGGGGGGCGCGGGCCGGGCCTACGTGACGATGCCCTTCAGCTTCTCGATCTTCGCGAGCTCGCCTTGGATCTCCTCGCGCTTGTTGCGCTCGATGATCTCCACGATCTTCGGCAGGGGCATCTGGAGCTTGTAGTAGTGCACCGGCCGGCCCTTGCCGCCCTTCTTCCGCTCCTCCGTCTGGATCCAGCCGAGCTCGCGCAGGCTCTTCGTGGCCACGCTCACCTCGGGCTGGCGCAGCCGGCAGCCACGCTCGATGTCCGTGCTCTTGCCTTCCTCGACCTGCGCGAGGAACGTGATGACCTTGGCGATCTTGTGGTCCACGCCCAGGCTGGACAGGATGTCGACCACTTCCAAGTCGCCTTGGTCGAGGCTCGTGGCCTCGCGACGCCGCAACACTCCACCCCGCTTCGGCATAACCTGTGCGCGATAATTAAATGTATCGCGACCGGTGGGAAGGCCTCGCCCTCCACGCGAAACGCGCGAAGCGCACCGTGCCTCGCAGCGCACGAGGCGCGCGACGCCTCCGCGCGAGCATCGTTCGGCGCGCTCAGCCGATGACGAAGCTCTCGTGCACCATCTCGCCGCGGGCGAAGCGCTCCAGCGCGAACGGCTTGAGGTCGAGCGTCGTGCGCTCGCCCGCGAGCAGCTCCGCGAGGAGCGTGTTCACCATCGGGCTCACCATGAAGCCGTGGCCGCTGAACCCGTTCGCCTGGACGAAGTTGTCGAAGCCGGGCGTCGGGCCGAGGATGGGCACGTGGTCCGGCGTCATGTCGTACAGGCCTGCCCATTGGCGCACCACTTTGACGTGGCGCATGGTCGGCATCAGGTCCACGATGGCGCGCGCGATGCTCTGCAGGAAGTGCAACGAGCTGCCTTGGCCGAAGCCGGGCTTCTCGTTCGGGTCACCGATGCCGGTCACGACCTCGCCCCGCATCACCTGCGACATGTACAGGCCGTTCCGCAAGTCCACGACCATGGGCTTGAGGAACGGCTTCAGCGGCTCCGTGCTCAGGATCTCGTGGCGCACCGGCTCGTTGGGCATCGCCACGCCCACCATCCCCGACAGCTCGCGGCTCCACGCCCCGGTGCAGTTCACGACCTGGCCGCGCACGCGGACGTCCCCCCGGCTCGTGCGCACGCGCGCGATGCGGCTGCCCTGCTGGTCGAGGCCCAGCACCTCGGTGTGGAAGCTGACGTGCACGCCGAGCTCGCGGCACTTCTGGTAGTAGCCCCACACGACCGGCCAGGGGAAGAGGACGCCGTCGGTCGGTCCGAAGCTGGCTTGGACCAAGCCGGGCGTGCGCAGCTCCGGCACGACCTCGTGCGCCTCGCCCTCCGTGAGCAGGCGCGTCGGGATGCCGTTGGCGTTCTGGAACTGCACGGCCTTGCGCAAGCCCTGCGCCTGCGCCTCGTCGAAGGCGAGGAGGAGGTAGCCGCCCTGCCGGAACCAGATCTGGATGCCCAGCTCCTCGGGCAGCTTGCGGAACATGGCGATGCTGCGCCGGGCCAGCTCGATGTTCTCCTTCGTGGTCCACTGCGCGCGCACGCCGCCGCCGTTGCGCCCGCTGGCGCCGCTCAGCACGTAGCCCCGGTCGAGGACGACCACGTCCTTGATGCCCCGCTGCGCCAGGCGGAACGCCGTCCCGAGGCCGACCACGCCCGCGCCGATGATGACGTGCTCCGCCTCGGCGGGCAGGCTCATCGCTCCACCTCGCCGGCGAGCAGGCCGAGGGGCAGCGGGTTCACCGGCGGCCGGTGCACGATGGTGCCGGGCTCGGCCGCGCCCAGCTCGCGCAGGAGCTGCTGCGTGGCGAGGAGGCATTGCTTGCCCTGGCACGGCCCGGTCGCGACGCCGCAGAAGCGCTTCACCGCCTCCAGGTCCAGCCCGGCGACGTCCGTGGCGCGCTCGATGTCGCGGTCGGTGAGGTCCTCGCACGGGCAGACGATGCGCTTGCTCATGCCGCCCCCAGCGCCGCGAGGCGCGCCTCGTCCACCTTGCGGCCCAACGCGCGCGCGGCTTCCAGCCCGGCGCGCTCCCCGCCGGCGAGCGCGTCCTCCAGGCTTCCGGGCCGCAGCGCGTCGCCCGCCGCGAAGACGCCGGGGACCGAGGTGCGCGCGCCGTCGCAGCGCGGCGCGAGCGCGCCGCCTTGCTCCGCGAGGGCGCAGCCGGCCTGCTGGAAGAGCTCGATGGCCGGGCGGCGCGGCTCGGCGAGCACGACCACGTCGCACGCGATGCGCGTGCCGTCGCTGAGCTTCACCGCGCGCACGCGCTGCGCGCCCTCGACCTCGACGAGGCTCGCGTCCCGGCGCGGCAGGCCCTCCATCATCGCCTCCTCCGGGGCGAGCACGGCCTCGACCTGCGCCCCCGCCTGCTGCAGGCTGCGCGCGATGCCCACGGCCCGCGCGTCCGCGCCGACGAGCACGACGCGCTCCCCGGGCAGGATGCCGTGCTGCAGGAGCTGCCCGGCGGCGCTCGCGCTCATCACGCCCGGCCGGTCGTTGTTGCCGAACAGGGACAGGCCCTCCGGCGCCCCGGGAGCGAGGACGACGGCCTGCGCCGTGACCTCGCGCAGCCGCCGCGGGCTGGCCACGGCGAGCAGCTTGCCCGGGTAGATGCCGCTCGCGCTCGCCTCCTGCTCGCTGCGCACGTTGCTGCCGCTCAGCGCGTCGCGCAGCGTGCCGAGCGCCTGCGCCGGCGTGCGGCCGTCGTACCGGCCGCCGCGCAGCATCGCGCCCTCGCGCCGCAAGCGCCCCCCGGGCCAGGGAGCCTCGTCCACGAGCAGGACCTCGACGCCCGACGCCCCGGCGGCGACCGCGGCCGCGAGGCCGGCTGGCCCTGCGCCGACGACGACGAGGGGAACCTTCTCCTGCGCCACGGCGGCGATGCGCGGCGGAGCGGCGTCGCGGGGCGCCTTGCCCAAGCCGGCCATGTGCCGCACCACGGCGTGGTAGACGGGGATGAGGAAGCGCGGCCGCGTCAGGGTGCGCTGCGGGTCGAAGTCCGCCGGCATGAAGCGCTCGGTGAGCGCGTACACGTCGCGCTGCGCGCTCGGCCAGCAGTTCTGGGCCTGGGCTTGCATGCCGGCGCGGGCCAGCGTCATGCAGGCGCGCACGCTCGGCTTGCCGTCGAGGGTCACGAGGCAGCTCGCGCACTTCCCGATGCCGCAGGCGTAGCCGCGCGGGCGGTGGTACTTGATGCTGCGGCTGAGCACGTCCTGGCCCGCGGCGAGGAGCGCGCTCGCGATGGTGTCGCCCTCGGAGAACGGGATGCCCCTGCGCCCCCAGCGGAAGCTGCCCATGTGCTTGCCGGCGAGGCGGCGCGGCCCCATCGGAGGGGCAAGCGCCTTCCGGCATTTGAGGGCTGCGGGCGCGTGGAGGCCGAGCCCTCGCCCGCGACGGGCGAGCCGGAACGCGCGGCGCACCTACCAGCCGCTGACCGTGTCCTTGCCCTGCAGCGCATCGCGCAGGTGGAGCAGCTCCGCGCGGCGCACCGTGACGAGCAGCTCGCGCGCCACGACCTCGAACGCGCTCATCGTGAGGAACTCGGTGTGCTGCTCATACCCGGGCGCGTCGAGCACGGTGTGCACGAGCCAGCGCGCCTCCTCCAACGCGCCGGGCAGGATGCCCTCGTCCTCGCGGTGCGGATGCGCCTCGTAGATGCGCTCCCAGAGCGCCTCCTCCGCGGCGAGGTAGTCGTGCAGGAACGCCGGGTCGTCCGTGACCTGGAGCATGGCCTCGTCGATGCCCTTCGGGGCCTGCTCGTAGAGCCAGAGCCAGGCATCCACGACCGCGGGCACCTGCTCCTTCGTCGCCGGGTAGAGGAGGAGCTCCGGGCGGACCCCTGCGAGCGCCTTCCGGGCGTGCGCCTCGCGCGCGAGCGGGAGCCAGAGCAGCGTGCCCCACGGCGCCTGCTGCGCTTCGAGGGGCGGCGGGACCTCGGCGTCACGCGCCAGGAGCGCGCCCAAGGCGAAGCCGGGCTTGCGCAGCCAGAGGAAGCCGCTCGCGTCCACGGCCAGGCAGCGTGCGACGGCCTCTTAGCTTGAGCGCCGGTTCGCCGGCGGCAGGCCCTCGCGCTGCTCGGACACGCTCCGCGCCTCTCCGCCGACCGCTTCCTTGGCCAGCCGCTGCATGCGCTGCTGCACCTCCTTCAGCTCGCCTTCCTCCGCCTCCTCCAGGTCGATGAGCTCGTTGCTCGCGCCCTCCATGGCGGCGATGAGCTCGTTGAGCTTGATGTGCAGGATGCGCGTGTCGCGGTTCTGCGCGTGCTGGATGAGGAACACCATGAGGAAGGTCACGATGGTGGTGGCGGTGTTGATGACGAGCTGCCACGTGTCGCTCCAGCCGAACATGGGCCCGGTGACGAGCCACAGGACGATGACGGCGAAGGCGATGATGAACGCCCAGAAGCTCCCGGCCGCGGTCGCCGCGCGCGTGGCGAACCGGCTGAAGAAGTCCTGCAGGGGGTGCTCATGCCCTTTGTGCCCGCGGTGCGCTGCGGCTTCCGAACGCTCGTCGTAGAGCGTGCCGAGCTTGCGGACCGGCGACATGCCCAGCCCTGCGCGCGCGCGGCGCATGTGGCTTCCCCGAGGATTGTGCGCGCACCGGGGCGTGGTGGTGCCGGCAGGCAAGGCTAAGGGCCAAGCCAGCGGTCCGCGGCCGTGGACGAGGCGCTGGAGCTGCTGCAGGCCTTGGTGCGCGCCGGGCCCGACGCGCAGGCGAGCGCGCAGGTCGTGCAGGCGCACTGCCGCAAGGGCTGGCGCGTCGAGCGCGGCCCGGGCTTCGTCTGGGTCCAGCCGGAAGGCCACGCCCCGCGCCTCGTGCTCAGCGGCCACGTCGACGTCGTGCCCGTGGGCGACGGCTGGACGTGCGACCCGTTCGCGGCCGAGGTGCGCGGGGATGAGGTCCTGGGCCGGGGCACGTGCGACATGAAGGGGGCGGTCGCGGCCATGCTCGCCGCCGCGCGGCAGCAAGGCGAAGGGGACTGGGCGCTCGCCTTCACGCTCGACGAGGAGACGGGCATGGCGGGCGCGCACAGGCTCGCGGACAGCGGGGCCATCGCCGGCGCGGAGCTGGTCGTGGTCGGGGAGCCCACCGAGCTGCGGCTGGGCGTCGCGCACCGCGGCGTGCTCTGGACCGAGGTCACGGTGCGCGGCCAGGCGGCGCACGGCAGCACACCGGAGAAGGGGCGCAGCGCCATCCGCGACATGCTGCGCCTGCTCCAGGGCATCGAAGGCTTCGCCCTCCCGGGCACGCACCCCGTCGTCGGCGGCAGCTCGCTGAACATCGGGACGCTGCGCGGCGGGGAAGCGGTGAACATGGTCCCGGCCCTGTGCCGGGCCGAGCTCGACCTGCGCATCCCCCCGCCCATGCCCCCCGTGCTCGCCCGGCAGCACCTGGAGCAAGCGCTGCGCAAGACCGGCGTCGCGCACGAGCTGCGCGTCGTGAGCGAGCACGCGCCCTTCGAGGCGGTGCGCGGGCCGCTGCTCGACCGCATGCGGCATTGGCTGCGCGAGGCGAACCCGGCCGCGCAGGACCTGGGCCTGCCC
>JAIVGT010000261.1 GCA_020201485.1 Halobacteriales archaeon | reverse complement strand
GCACGACGGTGTGCGTGGCCTGCTCGCTCGCGCCGTTCGGCAGGGAGAGCAGGCCCATGCGCAGCCCGAAGCCGCCGAGGTTGAACTTCACCGTGTCGCGGATGACGGACTCGATGGCGCTCTTGTGCATCCGGCCGGTGATGCTCAGGGTGAACTGGCCGCCACACGGCTGCTGGGGGTTGTCCGGGCAGGGCGCAATCTGCGTCACGCGCGCGCGCGTGTAGTTCCAGACGTTGCTCACGCCCGGCGTCGTGCCCGAGCCGACGCGGGTCGGCATGCGGTACACGACGGCGCTGTTGTCGTCGGTGTTCGTGTGCTTGATGACGCACGTGACGGTGTCGTCGGAGTTCGCCGTCTGGCCGTCGCACGGCCGGAACTCGTGGCCATCGGGGGCGATGGCCGGGTCGCTCAGGACCACGGGATGCCCGTTCGGCGCCAGGATCTTCATCGCCCACAGCGCGTCGTTCGGGCCGGAGCGGGAGCAACCGGCGACCTCGCAGGTCGAGTCCTCGACGGGCGGCACGTCGTACGCGCCCCAGCTGTCCTTGAGCGCGAACCAGCCCTCGGTGCTGAAGCGCGTCGCGGGGTCGACCGGGATGGGGAAGGTCGTGGTGTACTTGCGCTCGTCCCGGGCGTCGGTCGTCCACACGGCGTACTGCACCGCGTCCGGGCTGTTCACCGTGAGGTGCGACGGGGCGTTGCGCGAGTCGAACTGCAGGCTCCAGGAGCCGGCGGCGGACTGCTCGCCCTGCGTCGTGACGACGACGTCCGCGCGCAGGAGCTGCCCGGCGTCGAGGCGCGGGTTCGGCGAGGTGAACGTGAAATCGCTGGAGGTGAGCGACAAGTGGTAGGGGGGCTGCCCGGTCGGGAGCAGGTCGCGGCCGGCCGGGCACTGGTCGCCGCGGTAGCCGGTCGCGATGGTCGAGCCTTCGCCCTGGGCATCGCCGCTCGGCAGGGCATGCACGATGACGAGCAGGCCGATGGGGTTGCCCCCGCCGCCGCAGGCCAGGAGCTGCCCGGTGAAGGTGATGTACATGTCCGCCCCCAAGGACTCGACGGTCATGGGCTGCGCCAGGCCGACGGTCGGGGCGAGGCGGGCGAAGAGCGTCTGCGCGGCCGGGGGGTTCGTGGGCGGGGTGTTGTTCGGGACGTTCACCGGGGCGCGGGGCACGGAGGTGGCGGGCACGCTCGTGTCCGGGTCGATGGTCGTGTTCATCGGCAGCTGGCAGAGCTTGTCCCCGGGATTGGCCAGCGTCTGGGTCGCGGGGTCGAGCGGGCAGACGTTCTGCGTCTTGGGCGTGCCGTCGGCCTCCGTCGGGAAGTGGAGGTTCAGCTCGACCGGGTGCGGCCAGTTCTGCCAACCGACCCCGTTCGGGAGCAGGGCGTTGACCGGCGTGGTGTTCTGGGCGCTGGCGCCGAGGTCGAGCCCCACCAGTTCCTGGGCGATGGGGGGGAAGGACATCAGGAACAGCGCGACGAGCGCGGCGACACGGGGCGACCTGGCCATGGATGAACCCACCTGAGGCGGCTGGGAGGCCAGCCTCGTGCGGCGGTTGCGACGACGGCAAGGTGGCTATTTAAGCATGTTGGATGACGACGGGGCCCGGTTCGCGCGCGAAGAAACGCGCGCTTTCCGCGCTCGCCCTGGGTCGCTGGTCGCCCTGCTTTGCCCTCGTCCGGATGCTCGGCGCGCGGCCCGCCCCATCGCATGGAACTTGCATGTTCGCAGCTTCACGCGCGCCGCCGCGCCGCCCAGGCCGCAGCCGCGACCAAGCCGAGGGCGAGCGGCATCTCCGGGCCGGGCGTGAACGTCGGCTTCGGCGCGTTGGCGTTGCCCTGCTCCTGCACGCCGGTGATGACGAGGCGCGAGTCGCGCAGCTTGTGGAAGGGGTTCGTGCTCACGACCTCGACCTGCAGGGCGAGCTTGTCCACGCCGGCGATGGCCCCACGGGGCGCGGCCACGCTGAGCTGGAACGCCTTGCTCTCGCCGTGGTCGAGGTAGAACGGGTTGCCGTCGAGGGCCACGCTCCAGCCTTCCAGGCCGAGCGTGGCGTTGCCGATGCACGGCACCTGGTCGGGCAGGGCCCGGCAGAACACGAGCTTGTACTGCTCGCGCAGCGTGCCGTTGTTGCTGACGACGACGTCGTAGAGCACGCTCTTGCCCGGGACGACGACCTTGCTCTGCGGGATGACGCTGATGCTGGCGGTGAAGATGGGGTTGACGACGAGGCGGGCGCTGACGTTGCTGAGCACGCCCTCGCCGCGCGCGGTCACGGTGAGCACGTTCTCCGTCCCGTTCTGGGCGTTGAAGGGCACGCGCAGGCTCAGCGACACGGTGGTCACGCCGTACGCGTCCACGCTGCCGCTCGTGCGGGACAAGGACGCGCTCCAGTCCTGGCCGACGTTCGTCCGCTGCTCCAGCTCGTAGCTGAGCTCGACGCGCTGGTTGCCCGGGTTCGCCACCTGCACGACGACGGTGACGTCGTCGCCCTGGAACACCGCCTTGTCCACCTGGCTCGCGTCCTGCAGGCCGAGCACGACGCGCGGCTGGCCGGCGACCGAGGCGAGGAAGCTGACGCTCCCCGTCGTACCGCTCGCCGGGCTGCGCGCGTCGATGCGCACCGTGTACGCCTGCGCCACCGCGCCCGCGTTGGGCACGAGCGTGACCGTGACGTTGCCCGACTCGCCCGGGCGGAGGGTGAGGTTCAGCGGGCTGATGCTGACCTGCACGCCGGGCGAGCCGCCGCTGAACTCGAGCGTGTCCACGGCGCTGCCGCTGTTCGTCGCCTGCACCTGGACCTGCGTCGGCTGGCCGGGGTTGAGCGTGACCTGGGGCGTGGGCGTGCTCAGGGAGAAGCCGAAGCCGAGGTGGAAGGCGCGCACGGTCGTGCCCGTCGCGACGGCGATGCGCAGGTCGCTCGCCCCCGGCCGGGCCAGGCGCACGAGCGCGTTCGGCGCGTCGAGCGTCCAGAGCGTCGCGTTGCTCCCGGCCTGCAGCCCGACCACGCCGCCGCTGCCGCCGGCGACGATGTACTGCCCGTCGGGCGTCGCGTCCAGGCTGCGCACGCCGGCGACCGGCGCGTTCCAGTCGCAGTCCAGCTCCGTACCGATGTCGCAGTGCGTCACGCTCCCCCCGTCGGCCACGACGAGGCCCGAGCCGTCGCTCGCCACGCGCAGCGCCACGATGGACGCGCCGCTCCCGAGCTGCGTCTGCAGCGGGCCTTGCGCCGTGCCCTGCTGGTTGCGCCAGACGAAGAACCGGCCCTGGCTCGTGCCGGCGGCGAACCACGCGCCGTTCGGGCTCATGTGCAGGGCGGTGACGTCGCCCTCGATGGTGCTGTTGACGACGCGCGAGTACTTCGGGTTCACGCTCGTGCTGTCGTAGAGCTGGACGCAGGAGCTGCCCGTGCCCGTCATGCGGAAGGCGACCGCGACCCACTTTCCGTCGTCGCTCAGGCCGAGGCTGACCACGTCGCCGCTCGTGCCCTGCACGCTGTCGCAGCGCGTGGCGCTGCGCTCGAAGATCTCCTGGCCGGCGCTCCCGCCCGTGCCGCGCAGCACGTAGAGCTTGCCCGGCGCGCTGCCGCTGCTCCGGCTGCCGGCGGCGACGACCGCGCCGTCCGCGCTCACCGCGACCGCGACCGTCGGGTCGGCGTGGGCCGCGGTCCAGGACGCGCGCAGGTCGGGGAGCTGGTAGAAGAACACGTTCGCGCCGCCGGTCGCGGCGGAGTAGTTGCCGCCGGCGACGGCGAAGTTGCCGTTCGCGCTCAGCGCGACGCTGCCCTTGCCCTCCTGGTTGATGTCCTCGGTGTCGTTCTCCGCGCTCGGCTTGCCCGAGTCGTAGGGCACGAGGACGAAGTCGTTGTCCGGCTGGAGGATGGCGTTCTGCGTGTCGCCGGTCACCACGGCGATGCGCTGCCCCTGCGGGTCGAAGGCCATGGCCTGCGCCGCTCCGGCGGGGACGCTCCCCAGGTCCGCCTTCCACGCCTGCTCCTGGGGCGCCGCCGCCTGGGCGGGGGGCAGGAGCACGGCGAGCGCCAGCAGCGCGAGTCCTGAGGCGACGAGCGCGCGCATTCACGCCCTCCGCCGGCGCGCGGCCAGGGCCAGGCCGAGGATGCCGAGGAGCAGCAGCGGCTCGGGAGGGCCGGGCACGCCGAGGAACTTCGACTTCGGCTGGGGGACGACGGTGATGGTCACGCTCTGCTCGTCCACCTTGCCGTCGCTGCCCGGCGTCTGCTTCGCCAGGCCGTCGCTGTAGACATCCACGATGGCGCGCACGCTGTCGCCCGGCTGCAGGCCGAGCTGGCCGGTCACGACCATGCGCACGGTGTGGGCCGCGCCCTGCGTGCGCAGCTCGAAGCGCGTGTCGCTGAGCTGCAGGCGCCAGCCGGGCGCGCTCGCCGGGTCGGTGTGGTTGCGCACGCTGAAGATGTCGCGCGAGTTGCCCAGGTTCTTCACGGTGAAGTTCACGTAGATGCTCTGCCCGGGCCAGAGCTGGAAGTTGCGGCCGGCGTCGGCGAGGCTGATGTCGCCGTTGAACGTCGGCTCGACCGCGACCGTGACCTGCTGGATGTCGAGCACGCCGGCGCTCCCGGAACTGGCGACCTCGGGCGCGACCTGGAGCTCGATGAGCGCCGTGTCGCCGCGCTGCGCCTGGGGCGTGACCTCGAGGTTCACCGTCGCGTCCTGGCCGCCGCCGATGTCGATGACGCTCGGGTCCACGCGGATGGCCCAGTCGCTCCCCGGGCTCTTGAACTGCTCCTGGGGGTCGGGGATGCGCGCGGAGACGCGGAAGCGGTCCACGGCGTTGCCACCGTTGTGGACGACGATGGGGAAGCGGTTCTCCTCGCCAGCGCTGGCGATGAGCGTGCCCGCCGGCGGGCGCAGCTCCACCCGGCGCAGCTGCCCGACGTCCAGGCGCAGGCCCGTGGACAGGACGTTCGTCGGGTCCCGCTCCGGGTTCACGCTGAACGTCAAGGAGAAGTTGCCCGGGCTGATGGTGGCCGGGCTCGTCACGTTCACGAGCACGGTCTGGCTCCGGCCGGGGAAGAGGAGCAGGCTGCGGTTGCTGAGGTCGAAGGTCCAGCCCGGGTCGGTGGGCCCGGCGATGGTGAGGTTGAGCCGGTCGAACAGGCTGCCGTCGTTGGTGACCGTGACCGCCCACTGTGTGCGGCCGCCCGGGATGCCGGGCTGCGCCGCCTGGCCGCCGTTGACGGTGGCGTGGTAGAAGTTCGTGTAGCCGTAGACGAAGTGCGACGTGCCCACGAAGACTTTCTTGCCGTCGCCGCTCACCGTGGCCTTCACCCCCGCGTCGCCGGTGTGCGCCGCGTCGAAGGGCACGCACCAGCTCGGCGCGAACACGTCGCCGCCGTACTGGGCGAAAGCCCCGGCGTCGTACTGCAGGAGGCCGTTCTTCGCCCCGACGATGAGCTGCTCTCCGTAGCTGGTGAAGGCGAGGGAGCCGACCGGGGCGGTGAGCTGCGGGCTGCAGCCGGTGCCGCTCGTCACGCTCGCGCGGCGGATCTCGTTCGCCGCCGCGCCCTCGCTGCCCGACGGGGCCTGGTCGTTGCGGAAGAGCACGACGTCGCCGCCCTGCGTCCCGACGGCGAACACGCGCCCGCCGCCGAACTTGGCGATGGCGACGTCGGTCACGCCGTCGCCCAGGCTCTGCTGCGCCGGGCGGAGCGGAGGGAGCACGTTGCTCACGCCGCGGCGCGCCAAGGCTTCCCCGATGCTGATGAGGTACACCTGGCCGCCCTGCGTGCCGGCGACCGCGTACTCGCCGTCGGCGGTGATGTCCACGGCGCTGACCGGCGTGTCGGTGATGACCTTCTGCACGAGCCGGCTTTCCGGCTTCAGCGGGTCGCTGCCGCTGAACACGCTCTGGAAGACGAACACCGCGCCCCTGACGCCCAGGCCGGCGGTCTCCGCGCCCAAGACCGCGACCAGGGCCCGGTTCGTGTCCCAGGTCGTGTTCATGCTCAGGGCCACGTC
>JAIVGT010000260.1 GCA_020201485.1 Halobacteriales archaeon | reverse complement strand
ACGCCTGGTGGGTGGATGCGACGCACTGCGTGGTCGGGGACAGTGTCAACGGCCTGGTCGTGTACCGCTACGCCGGCCCGGCGCCGGACGCGCGGTAGTGGGCGCATGCGCGCAGGAAACCTTCAAGCGCGCGCTGGAGCGTGCGCGCCCCGGGCTTCAGCATGCGGGGCTTCCTCCTCGTCGGCGCGGTGTTGCTCGCGCTGGCCATCCACGGCGCCGGCTACGGCAACGGCACGTGCCCAGACAACCGTCACATCGTGACCCTGGGCACGTTCCCGGCCGCGGCCTACCTCGAATGGTTCGGCGACGTCCCCGACCCGACGGCCATGTCCGTGTACGTCGAGAGCGGCGCGCTGCCCGGGCTGCAGGTGGGGGCGAGCGAGCTCGGTGCAAGCATGCGGCTCCACGGATCCCAGGGCGTGCTGGCGGTGGTCGCGGTCGCGGCGCTCCTCGCGGGCATGGGCGCATCCTTCCTGCAGGACGCGCGCGACGCGCCGGCCTTCCTCGGCGGGACGCGCCTGGGCGGGCACGCGGGCTTGGCCGGCCTGGAGCGCCCGGGCATCCCGTCGCAGGTTCCCGGCCCGGCGGCGCAGCCCTTGCCCGTCACGGGCACGATGCGGTTCGACGCGCGCACGGTGGGCGTGGGCAGCACGTACTGGGACCTCTACGAGCCCGCCATCACCGTCGCCGGCACGGGCACCATCTACGTCAGCGGCCACACGGCAGCGGCGGACACGCTGCGCAGCGCGGCCCTGTTCAGCCGCGACGACGGCCGGACGTGGGCGAAGCTCCCCGACCTGCAGGCCGCGACCATCCCGGTCGTCGCCGAGGGCGTGGGGCAGGGCGACGAGGGCATCCTGGCCGCGGACGCGCAGGGGAATGCGTGGCTCTACGACAGCGACTGGATCGCCGGCACGAGCTTCCTCTACCAGTGGTGCAACGATGGCGCGGCGCTGTGCCACGTGGACCCGATGAGCTACGACACGGCGCAGAGCGTGCTCGGAAGCTGCGGGCCGCGCACCATCGACAAGCCGTGGATCATGTACGGGCACGGGAAGCTCGTCATGGTCAACAACGGCCCGGGCTTGGGCATCGACCCGGACACGCAGCTCCAGCTCGGCCTGTACGACACCGCCGCGCAGACGCACACCTGGAACACGTGCGCCGGGGCGGGAGGCCGGCCGGGCGTGCCCGCCATCCGCGACAGCGACGGGCTGTTCGCCGCCGTGGACGCGACCGGCCCCGAGGCCAGCCCGTTCCTGGGCGTGTTCTGGGGCACCGACATCGCGCAGCCGCGCGTGAGCAGGGCCTTCGACACGTTCGGCGACTGGGTCGCGTGCAACGCCTTCAACGGCTACGGGGCCTTCGCCGCGACCGGCACGTACTACGTCGCGGGCGCGAGCGCGCAGGGCACGCTCACCATCGCCGCGAGCACGGACATGGAGAGCTTCGCGACCGCCAGCTTCGCCCTGCCCGGCCAGCTCTTCTACGGCTGGATGACGGGCAGCCCGACGGGCGAGGGCGCGCTGCTCAGCTTCGCCGTCACGCCGCTCGACGACTGCCTGCACCCGACGTACTACGCGGCCCACGTCGCGCTCGTGGACGGGCAGGTCGAGCTCAGCGACGTGAGCGTCGTGGCGCACCCGACCAACGGGGCGGCGTGCGGGCATTACCAGGGCAGCTCGCTCGGCCCGGACGGGCGGGCGTACGTCGTGGTCTTCGCCAGCGCCGGCGGATGCCTCGGCCCCGTGCCCCAGGCAACGCCCGGCACGCACTTCCCCCTGAAGGTGTACGTGCAGAGCGGCGGGCCGGACGTGTGAGGCTCACAGCAGCTGCGCGCCGATGAACAGCACGTTGGCGATCGGCCCGCCGTCGGAGAGCTGCACGTCGAACTCCACGCGGTCGCCCTGGGTGACCGGCACGTCCGCCGTGCTGTTGCACTGCACGATGTCGGTGAACACGCAGTGCTGCATGCCCTGCGGCGCGGTGATGGTCCACTCCAGGGTCGAGCCGGCGAGCTGCTTCGAGGCGAAGACGTAGTTCACGCCGACGTTGCAGGCGAAGCCGACGAAGTGCACGTGGTTGAGCACGGGGTTGATGACCACGGCGTCGGGGAAGCAGACGACCTCCTCCTCGATGCCCAGGGCGGCGACGGCGGGGAAGGTCAGGAGGAGCAGGCTCAACCCGAGCCAGGCGCGGCGCATGGGCCGGCACTCCGCTGGGCGGGCATGAAGCTTGCCTGCGCGCCCTCACGGCTCGTCGAGGACCTGGGCCCAGAGCTGCGCGCCGGTCGCGCCGTCGAAGGCCATGGTCGTGATGTCGAAGCCGGTGTTGATGTTCTCCGTCCAGCCGGTGACGAACACGGCATCGCCCTCCGGGCTGGTCGTGATGCGCCAGGCGGAGTCGCTGCCGTTGTTGCCGCCGTTGAACACGCGGGACCAGCGCAGCGCGCCCGTCGCCGCGTCCACGGCGTGCACGTCGAAGTCGAACGTCGCGCCGGTGAGCGCGCTGCTCGTGACGCACGCCGCGCCGTAGATCGTGCTGCCATCGGGGCTGAGCGCCATGCCGGTGATGAAGTCGTTCAGGCCGTTCACGTCGTAGCGCTGCTCCCACAGCGTCGCGCCGGTGGCCGCGTCGTAGGCCTGGAAGCCGAGGTCGAACAGGGTGTCGGGGCGCTGCATCGGGCCGGCGACGTACACGCGCGCGCCGTCCGGGCCGATGCGCACGAACGGGTCGGCCTCGGTCATGATGGGCGTGGCCGTGCTCCCGACCCAGTGCGTCTCGCCGTCTGCGGTGTCGATGCGACGCGTGACCGTGTCCACGCTGCCGTCCACGTCCGTGCTGAAGCCTGTCTCGACGAGGAAGCTCCCGTCCCGGGAGATGTCCATGTCCGTGCCCAGGTCCGCGCCCGGGCCGCTGTAGTCGTTGACCCACTGCTTCGCGCCGCTCGCCGCGTCGTAGGCGACCACGGCGAAGTCGATGAGCGTGCCGGGGCGCGTCATCCAGCCCTCGGCGTACACCGTCGCGCCGTCGCGGCTGACCAGGACCTTGTAGCCCCAGTCCGGGAGCATGAGGCCGCCGTCCTCGCGTGCCACCCAGAGCTGCGCGCCGCTCGCCGCGTCGAGGGCGAGCGTGGTCAGGTCCATGGCCGTGCCCGAGCCGGAGCTGAGGCCGGTGAGGAAGACGCGGCTGCCGTCCGGGCTGATGGCCATCGTCCACACCTCGTCCGTGCTGTGGCCGGGCCCGTCGTAGGTGCTGGCCCAGGCGATGCTGCCGTCCGCGGTGTCGAAGGCGACCACGGCATAATCGAAGCCGTTGCCCGTCGCGCCGATGCTGGGCGCGCTCTCGCTCCAGCCACTGACGTACACGCGCTGCCCCGCCGGGTCGAAGGCCACATCGTACGGGTGGTCCTCGAGGTGCGCCGCGCCATCCCAGCGCGCGAGCCAGCGCTGCGCGCCCGTCGCCTGGTCGTAGCCAGCGACGACGAAGTCGCTCAGCGCGGCGAAGCCGGGGACGTAGCTGTCCCCCGCGACCACGACGATGTCGCCGCGCGGGCTGGCCTCCGTGGCCCAGCCCGTGTCCTGGTGGTACTCGGAGCCGAACGGCTCCTTCAGGACGTAGTCCATGTCATCGCATGCCTTGGAGAAATACTCGGGCACGCCGTCCCCGCTGTTCGCGCCCGGCATGGGCGGCGGGATGTCCGGCGCCTCGGGAAGGTCCAGGCGCAGGCCGTGGTGCGTCACGCCCAACGCGCCGGGCGCGGCCCCGGCCTGGAGCAGGGCGGGGAGCACGAGGGCCGTGAGCCCAAGCAGGACGAAGGCGCGCGCGTGCATCGCCATGCCTCAGCAGCGCTCGGCGTCGTTCGCGTGCGGGGCGTCGAACTGCGCGCCGACCGCGCTGCCCTTGGGGTAGCAGCTCAGGTCGAACTGCCAGGAGTCCTCCTGGTGGTCGCGGTACATGTCGACGCCGCCGTCGTCGAACAGCAGGCCCTCGCTGAGGAACGCTGCGCCGTTGGCGAAGCGGGCCGAGCTGCCCGAGCCGAGGGCGTTGCGCGACTCGTACACGTCGTCGCCCTGGCCCCAGTCGAGGAGCTGGGCCTGGCCGAAGAAGGCCGCGCCGTTGACGCCGCCGATGGCGCGCACCTCGCCCGTGTAGTGGTCGTCGCCGCCCAGGTCCTGGAGGAGCCCGTAGCTGTAGGGGTCGAAGCTGCCGCCGTTCACGCCGCCGGTCTCGACGCTGCCGTCGTAGCGGTCGTCGCCCGACACGTCGACGAGCTGGCCCGTGCCGAGCCACGCGCCGCCGTTCACGCCGCCGACGGTGTCGACCCAGCCGTTGTACACGTCGTTGCCCGCGCCGTCGAGGAGGAAGCCGTGGCCGCCGATGCCGCCGCCGTTCACGCCGGCCGTGTTCAAGGCGAAGCCATCGTAGCTGTCGTCGCCCGCGTAGTCGATGAGGGCCGCGCTGCCGCCGTGCAGGCCGCCGTTGACGCCGCCTGCGCCGTTCTCGTAGCCGTTGTACACGTCGTTGCCGGCCATGTCCACCATGAGGCCGCTGCCCGCAGTCGTGCCGCCGTTGATGCCGCCGCCGCTGCTGTGGAACTTGCGGTTCAGGCCGATGTGGCCGTTGTAATTGTCATCGCCAGCGAGGTCGAGGAGCACGCCTGCGCCCTCCTCGCTGCCGCCCTGGAGGTCGCCGGAGCTGTCCACCTGCGGGTAGTAGGTGTCGTCGCCCGCGACCTCGATGAGCATCCCGGAGCCGACGAACGCGCCGCCGGCGATGCCGCCCTGGGCGCGGTAGCTGAGGTACTGGTCGTCGCCCATGAGGTCCATGCCGAAGCCGGAGCCGCTGAGCGAGAAGTGGTCGATCTGCTCGACGCCCGTGTCCATGGGAAGGAACTTCGAGCCGGAGCCGCCGGCGTTGTTGTTGTAGACGTCGTTGCCCTGGCCGTCAATGCTGAAGCCGAAGTCGCAGGCGTAGGCGTTGTCCCTGACGCTGAAGTCGATGTTGATGCCGCCCAGGATGGACTGCGCGTTGCCGATGGGGTTGCACTGCGTCAACGGCGGCAGCTGGGCCAGGCTCGGGAGGTCGGCGCGGAACACCGGCACCGCGGCTTGCGCGGCCGCGAGCAGCTCGCGCTGGCCGCCGAGGAGCAGCGCGAAGTCGAAGGCGACCGGCATCGGGGCCTTGGGGTCGGCGAGGAAGGCGTCGCGGTCCGCGACGCTCAAGCCCTTGAACGC
This sequence comes from Halobacteriales archaeon, assembly GCA_020201485.1. Classification (GTDB taxonomy): domain Archaea; phylum Thermoplasmatota; class SW-10-69-26; order JACQPN01; family JAIVGT01; genus JAIVGT01. Next base: position 1,161 of record JAIVGT010000260.1, on the reverse strand, counting down.
GACCTTCGTGGCGTGGGCCATGTCGAGGTAGGCGACGAGGAGGGAGCCGAGCGCGGCGCGCGAGGCGGCGGGCATGGCGTCGTACTGCGCGAGGACGAGCGGGTCCGGCGCGGCGGCGTCGCCGCTCGTGCTGAGCATGACCTGCAGGATGCCGACCGAGGGCAGCATGGGGAGCGGGACCTGCGCGGCCGGGAGCACGGAGCCCAGCAGGTTCTGCTCGTTGAGCCGCTGGAAGTCCTGCCACGCCGCGGGGTGGGCGATGAGGGCCAGGACCTCGGGGCTGAGCCCGGGCAGGGCGTGCCCGGGGGGCGCGATGGGCTGCTGGTCCCCATGGGCGAGGACGAACATGGGACCAGTGGTCATGGTGGCGAAGATGAGGATGGCGAGTGCGCGCCGCATCGGTGGGCCTCCCGGTTGGCGCGGGAAGCGGCTACCCCCACTTAAAATCTCAGCGGATTGTCTGGACACCGTGTCTCTGTGGGCCCTGGGCAGGGACGGGGCCCCGACGTTCTCTCCTGGGGAACGGGACCTGCGCCGGACGTGGCGAGGCCCTCGCCAACGGGCGGCCGAGGCCCCGCCGAACACGGATTCCGCGGCACGCCCCCGAGCAGCACCTTCAAGGGCAGCCGCGGCGTGCGCCGCGCGTGCGCCTGCGCTACCGCGCGAGCGGGGACAAGGTCCTCCTCAGCCTGGAGGACGACGTGGACGACGAGCCCCGCGTGTGGCGCCTGCTGCAGACGATGGGCTGCCCGACGCTCAGCATGCAGGTCCCTGGGCAGCTCATGAGCCAGCGCTACGTGCCCCTCGACCACCTGCCGAAGTTGGAGCGCACGGCGCGCATGCTGCGCTGGGAGCTCGTGCCGGAGGCGGGCGAGGCCGTGGTCGCGGCCCCGACGAGCTCGCGCAAGGAGTACGAGGCCGCGCGCCCCCTCGACCCCGTGACGCTCCTCGCGAGCGCGCGCGCCGAGGCGGCGCAGGGCGAGGCGCTGCTGCGCGACGGCATCGCGAAGCTCGCGGCGTGGGCGCAGGCGCACCCGGGCTTCGCGCGCGAGGCGCAGCAGGACATCGCCGCGTTGCAGGCAGCGCTGGCGAAGGCGCAGGCGGAGGTGCAGGCGCGCGCGGTGCAGGAACGCGCCGCGGAGACGCGCAGCCTGGCCGAGC
>JAIVGT010000059.1 GCA_020201485.1 Halobacteriales archaeon | reverse complement strand
CTTCGACTTCGCCGGGCCCATCGAGGGCGTGGGCGGGGTCATCGTCGAGAGCCCCGACGGCGCGACGCGCGAGGACCTGCGCTACGAGAACCTCCTGGACGAAGCGTGGCGCGACAGCCTGGGGGACGTGGCGAAGCAGCTGTTCGGGACCGCTGCCCCGCCGAAGATGACGAGGTAACATGCCCGGCCTGCGCGCGTTCCGCTGGAAGCTGCTGCGGGGGAACTACCCCTACGTCACCGCGAGGGTGAAGGCGAAGAAGCCCAAGCTCCTGCGGCGCGACGACTACAACAAGCTCATCAGCAGCAGCCCGGCGGAGATGGCGCGCTTCCTCCAGGAGGGCACGTACAAGCGCGAGGTGGACGAGCTGTCGGCGAAGTACCGCGGCGCGCGCCTCGTGGAGATGAGCACGCGCCTCAGCCTGTCGCGGAGCTACACGGACGTGGCGAGCTACGCGACGGGCGAGCTGCAGAGGCTCATCCTGCTCTACCTGCAGCGCTACGACGTGTACAACATCAAGACCCTGGTGCGCGGGAAGCTCGCGGGCGTGGGCGACGAGGAGATCGAGCAGCAGCTCATCCCGGCGGGAGCCCTGCGCGCCGACCAGCTCAGCCAGCTGGCGAAGCTCGGCAACCTCGACGAGGTCATCGAGCGCCTGGGCAAGACGCTGTACGCGCCCCTGCTGCGCGAGGGCCTGGAGGGGGGCAAGCGCGAGAACCTGGCGCGCGTCGAGAACGAGCTCGACAAGCTCTACTACCGCACGCTGCTCAACGCCGTGGACGGCGTGACCGAGCCGAAGCGCGCCTTCCTGAACTTCGTCCGCCTCGAGACCGCCCTCCTCGACCTCAAGACCGTCCTGCGCCTGCGCGCCGGTGGGGTCGAGGACGCCGCGCCCTACCTCGTGAACCCGGAGAGCGGCCTGCTGGACGCTGCGCTCGCCGCGCGCCTCCTGCGCGCCAGCCCGGAGGAGATGGCGAGCGAGGTCGAGGCGTCAGGCATCGGCAAGGAAGCCGGCCCGGTCGTGCGGCAGTACCTGGCCGACCAGGACCTGAACCGCGCCGTCATCGCCCTCGACCAGGCCCTGCTGCGCAGCGCGGCCGGGTTCAGCCGGCGCTACCCGCTCAGCCTGCTGCCCGTCGTGGATTTCGTGCTGCGCAAGCGCATCGAAGTCGACAACCTGCGCATCATCGCCGCCGGCCGCGAGCACGGCCTGCCCGAGGACACCATCCGGGGGCTGCTCAGCCAATGAAGGACATCGCCGCGCTCGGCAGCGACGCGTTCGTGCTCGGCTTCCGCCTCGCCGGCGTGAAGCGCACGGAGGCCGTGGAGCCGGAGCAGTACACGGAGCGCCTGGAGAGGCTGCTGGCGGACAAGGACATCGGAATCATCATCGTGGACGCTGCGGACACGCAGCGCCTGCCCCCGGCCGCCCGCCGCCGCGCCGTGGACAGCATCGACCCCGTCGTCATCCAGATCGGCGACGCGGGCGAGGACGACCTGCGCGAGAAAGTCAAGCGCGCCATCGGCATCGATCTCTATCGCGAGGGATAACATGGCCATGCAAGTCACGCGGGAGCGCACCTCGGGCAAGGGCACCATCTACCGCATCAGCGGCCCGGTGGTCACGGCGCAGGGCATCAACAGCAGGATGTACGACGTCGTCTTCGTGGGCAAGGAGCAGCTCATGGGCGAGGTCATCGAGATCCAGGGCGACAAGACCATCGTCCAGGTCTACGAGGACACGTCGGGTGTGCGCCCGGGCGAGCCCGTCGTCGAGACCGGCCGGCCGCTCGTGGTCGAGCTGGGCCCCGGCCTGCTCACGAGCATCTACGACGGCATCCAGCGGCCGCTCGTCGTCCTCAAGGACAAGATGGGGGACTTCATCACGCGTGGCGTCCAGGCCCCGGGCCTCGACCACGCGAAGAAGTGGGACTTCAAGCCCACAGTGAAGAAGGGCGACGCCGTCCAGCCCGGCACCATCCTCGGCGAGGTCCAGGAGACGCCGACCATCGTCCACCGCGTCATGGTCCCCCCGGACGCGAAGCCGAGCAAGGTCCGCGACATCAAGGCGGGCAAGTTCACCATCGATGAGGTCATCGGCACGCTCGACGACGGCACCGAGCTGCGCATGATGCACAAGTGGCCGGTGCGCGTCCCGCGGCCGAACGAGGAGAAGCTGCGCCCCGAGATCCCGCTCATCACCGGGCAGCGCATCCTGGACGGCCTGTTCCCCGTGGCGAAAGGGGGAACAGCAGCCATCCCCGGCCCGTTCGGGTCGGGCAAGACGGTCACACAGCAGACCCTGGCCAAGTGGTCGGACGCGGAGATCGTCGTCTACATCGGCTGCGGCGAGCGCGGCAACGAGATGACGGAGGTGCTCACGGAGTTCCCGGAGCTCAAGGACCCCAAGACGGGCGGGCCCCTGATGAACCGCACCGTGCTCATCGCCAACACCTCGAACATGCCCGTCGCGGCCCGCGAGGCGAGCGTGTACACCGGCATCACCATCGCCGAGTACTACCGTGACATGGGCTACGACGTGAGCCTCATGGCCGACAGCACGAGCCGCTGGGCCGAGGCCATGCGCGAGATCTCCTCCCGCCTGGAAGAGATGCCGGGCGAGGAGGGCTACCCGGCCTACCTCGCGGCGAAGCTCGCCGAGTTCTACGAGCGCGCCGGCCGCGTGAAGACGTTGAGCGGCAAGTTCGGCTCCGTCACCGTCATCGGCGCGGTCAGCCCGCCGGGCGGCGACTTCAACGAGCCGGTCACGCAGAACACGCTGCGCATCGTCAAGGTGTTCTGGGCCCTGGACGCGAAGCTGGCGCAGCGCCGGCACTTCCCCAGCATCAACTGGCTCAACAGCTACTCGCTGTACCAGGACTCGCTGAACGACTGGTTCGCCAAGAACGTCGGCCAGGAGTTCCTCGACCTGCGCGCCTGGGCCATGGACGCGCTGCAGCAGGAAGCGGAGCTGCAGGACATCGTCCAGCTCGTCGGCAGCGATTCCCTGCCCGCGGAGCAGCAGGTCACGCTCGAGGTCACGCGCATGCTGCGCGAGATCTTCCTGCAGCAGAACGCCTTCCACCCCATCGACACCTTCGCGCCCCTGGAGCGCCAGCTGAAGATCCTGCGCGCCATCAAGCGCTACGAGGTCCTGAGCAAGGAGGCGCTGGCGCGCGGCGTGCCGGTGCGCACCATCGGCTCGGTGAAGTCCAAGTCGGAGCTGGGCAAGGCGCGCTTCGAGCAGGACTTCGACAAGGCGTACGAGGTCGTGATGAGCGGCATGGAGCAGGAGTTCAAGGTCATGGAGGCTGCCTGAGATGGCGCGCGAGTACAAGACCATCAGCGAGATCGCCGGCCCGCTCGTCTTCGTCCAGCAGACGGAGCCGGTGGCGTACGGCGAGCTCGTCACCATCCGCCTGAGCGACGGGAGCACGAAGCGCGGCCAGGTGCTGGACAGCAGCAAGGACCTGGTCGCGGTCCAGGTGTTCGAGGGCACGTCGGGCATCAACCGCGACGCCTCGGTGAAGTTCCTGGGCGAGACGCTGAAGCTCGGCGTGAGCAAGGACATGCTCGGCCGCATCCTGAGCGGCGCAGGCGACCCCATCGACGGCGGCCCGGAGATCGTCCCCGAGGCTCGGCTCGACATCATCGGCGCGGCCATCAACCCCTACGCGCGCGACAACCCGAGCGAGTTCATCCAGACGGGCATCAGCACCATCGACGGCATGAACACCCTCGTGCGCGGGCAGAAGCTGCCCATCTTCAGCGGCTCGGGCCTGCCGCACAACGAGATCGCGCTGCAGGTCGCGCGCCAGGCGAAGGTGCGCGGCAGCGGCGAGGAGTTCGCCGTCGTGTTCGCCGCCATGGGCATCACGAACGAGGAAGCGCAGTTCTTCATGCGCGACTTCGAGCGCACCGGTGCCCTGCAGCGCGCCGTGCTGTTCCTGAACCTCGCCGACGACCCGGCCATCGAGCGCCTCATCACGCCCCGCCTCGCCCTGACGGCCGCGGAATACCTCGCGTACGAGCACGACTACCATGTGCTGGTCATCCTCACGGACCTGACGAACTACTGCGAGGCGCTCCGCCAGATCGGCGCGGCGCGCGAAGAGGTGCCCGGCCGGCGCGGCTACCCCGGCTACATGTACACCGACCTGGCGATGCTGTACGAGCGCGCCGGGAAGATCAAGGGCCGGAAGGGGAGCATCACGCAGTTCCCCATCCTCACCATGCCCGGCGACGACATCACGCACCCCATCCCCGACCTGTCGGGCTACATCACCGAGGGGCAGATCGTCGTCTCGCGTGAGCTGCACCGCAAGGGCGTGTACCCGCCGGTGAACGTCCTGCCCAGCCTGAGCCGGCTGATGAACGCGGGCATCGGGGTGAAGAAGGACCACCACGGCAACCTGCGCACGCTCACGCGCGAGGACCACAAGGCGGTCAGCGACCAGGCCTACGCCGGCTACGCCGAGGGCAGGGACCTGCGCGGCCTCGTCGCCATCGTCGGCAAGGAGGCGCTGAGCGAGCGCGACCGCAAGTTCCTCGAGTTCGCCGACATGTTCGAGGACAAGGTCGTGCGCCAAGGCCGGGACGAGGACCGCAGCATCGAGCAGACCCTCGACCTGCTGTGGGACCTGCTCGGGCACCTGCCGGAGGAGGCGCTGACCCGCCTCGACCGCAAGTACATCGAGAAGTACCACCCGAAGTACAAGGCCAAGGCGGCGCACGCGCCGGCCGCGGTCGCGGCGACACGGTGAGGTCCCCCGTTCTCTCCATTCTTCGTCGTCCCAGCCTCAGCCTTGCTGCCGCGCCGGGGGACGCGCGACGCGATCCCTCCCGCCCGCCGCCTCGCGCCAGCCCAGGGGGACGAGCTCCGGCTCCTCCGGGCCGAGGACGAAACCGGCGCTCGGCAGCGTGTACTGGTTGACGAAGATGTAGCGCAGGAGGGAGCTGAGGAATGCCCCCATCGGCAGCGCGAACACGAACAGCGCGCCGGCGATGAGCAGAGCCGCGCCGCGCGTGCCCAGCGCCTCCGCCACCTCCGCGCTGTACAGCAGCGACATCATCATCGCCGTGGTGAGGGCCGGGACGAGGGTGAGCATGATGGCTGACGACATGCGGCTGAAGCCCCATTCGAGCGACAGCGTCTTGACGTAGCCGCGGCCGACGGCGACATCCTCCAGCCGCTCGCGCAGCTCGGACCACGCCTCCCCCGCCGGTCCGGGCGACGCCGCGCGGAAGCGCATGGCGAGGTGGTCCGCCTGCTCGTCCTCGACGTCGAGGAGGGCCGCGTAGAGCTTCGCCGGGTCGCGGCCGGCGCGCACGGCGCGCGCGTGGACGCGCGTCACGGAGGCGCGCAGCACGCCGAGGTAGTCGCGCAGCGCGACGCCATCCACGACCAGGCCCGGCTCGGCGCTCTCCTCCACGCGGTCTGCGGCGCTGGCCACGCCCAGCAGCGCCTCGCCGAGCAGGGGCCCGATGGCCACCGGCGCCTCGCGGCCGTGCCCGATGCGGTCGTGGAACTCGTGGTTCTGCTCGCGGTGCTCCCGCAGCTCGCGCAGGCTGCGCAACTCCTTGCGGAAGGCCACGCTCGCGATGGACACGGCGATGACCGCGACGCTCGCCACGGCCGCGACCCAGCGCCCGAAGTCGTTCCGCACGTTCTCCGCGTTGAGGAGCGTCCGGCCGAGCGAGGGCTCGGCCCCGACGAGGAGCAGCAGGGCGGCCGGCGGCGCGAGGGCGACGAGCAGCAGCACGACCGGGCGGGGGGCCGCGAACGCCAGCCAGCCCCAGGGCCGCGGCGCGCCCACGCGCTGGAGGAAGGTCATGCGCATCGGGGCCAGCGCGTCGTCCATGCGCGGGCTCCGCGCGCCGGGCCCGATAAGCGTTCTGGGCCAAGCAGCGGCCGCAACCGCCCGGGTGCGCCCACGTCGCGCGCGCCTTGCGGATGTGCCGGGCGGGGGGCCCGGCAGGCGGGCTTGGCCCCGCGGTTCCCTCTGCACGCCGCAGCGCGTCGGGAGCCGAAACCCCGGGAAAACCCGGGCTCCGGGCAAACC
>JAIVGT010000259.1 GCA_020201485.1 Halobacteriales archaeon | reverse complement strand
GGGCATCGAGGGCCGCGCACACCATGCCGGCGATGGTCTGCCCCGTGAGCACCTTCATGCCGCGCAGGCGCACGTAGAGCTGGACGGGCAGCACGACCTTCAGGTCGCGCGCGACGCGCATCGGCGCGGGCGGGGCCTCGGGCACGACGGGGTTCTCCATGGGTGTTCCTCGGGGCTCGGTGGAGAAAGGAGCCGGCATGGAGCTTTGGATGTCCTGCCGGACAGACAGCCCGAGCAGGCAGGGCGGGCCGGGTCGTGCCGACGCCTTGCCGGCTCAGGCCAGCTTCGCGCTGAGCGTGATGCGCGTGCCCGGGGCGAGGAGGCGCGAGATGGGGCAGTTCGCCTTCGCGTCCTGCGCGGCCTTCTCGAACTGCTGGGGCGTGGCACCGGGGACCTTGCCCCGCGTGTCGAGGTGGATCTCGGTCACGGTGAACTTGTCGCCGACCTTCTCGAAGGTGAGCGTGGCCGTGGTCTCCAGGCTCGCCGGGTTGAGGCCGGCCCGGCCGAGGTCGCCGCTGAACGCCATGGTGAAGCAGCTGGCGTGCGCGGCGGCGATGAGCTCCTCCGGGTTCGTCCCGTGCTCGGCCTCGAAGCGCTGGGCGAAGCTGTAGCGCGTGTTGCTCAGCACCTTGCTCTCCGTGCTGACCGTGCCCTTCCCGTCCTTCAAACCGCCCTGCCACTGGGCGCTCGCCGTGCGCTTGACCATGGGTATCGCGCCGGGCAAGGCGGGGCCTCGCCATGAGGCTTTCGCGCGGAAAACGAGGGTGGGAGGAAGGTCCGGCCCGGCGCAGCCTCGCCGTGCGCCCGGACCGCAGCGCTCAGGCGGCGAGGAGGACGGTGTCGCCCTCGACCTTCACCGGGTAGCGCTGCAGGGCGATGTCAGGGTTGTGCTCGGCGATGCCGGTGCGCACGTCGTAGCGCCAGCCGTGGCCGTTGCACGTCACCATGCCGTCCTCGAGCACGCTCTGCCCCAGGCTCCGGCCGGCGTGCTTGCACGTGTCCTGCGTGGCGAAGAGCTGGCCAGCCACGTTGTACAGGGCGATGCGCTGCCCGTTGACCTCGACGACCTTCGCCTGGTCGGGCTTCAGGTCCTGCACCTTGCCCACGGCGACCCAGGCCACGGGCTTCGGCACGACGGTGTTCGAGGCGGGCGCAGGCGCGGGCGGCGCGAGCTGCACCGTCTCCGCCTGGTGCGCCGGCTTGGCGCGCGAGCCGGGCTCCGGGCGCTGCAGGTCCGCGTGCAGCCCCTCGCGGTAGCCGCGCGGCTCCTTCTGCTCCTGGTGCCAGGCGAAGTACGCCTCCTTCGGCAGCCAGTCCGCCTTGCCGTCGCCGATGCGCGTGAAGCTCATGAGGGCGCCGCTCTTCGGGTCCTTGAGCATGAAGGCGACCTTGCCGCAGCAGCCCAGCTTCACGCTCGGGTAGCCGAAGCCGAAGCGCGTGCCGCCGACCTCGAACTGCGGGTGGATGCTGCGGCAGTACGGGCAGACCCAGGGGTCGCCGCTGCGCAGCGTCTTCCACGCGGCGCGCCGCTTCTGCCAGGCCGCGAAGGCGCCCATGGGCAGGCGATGCGCGTCGTTCCCATCAACCTTGCTGCGCGCGAGCGCCCCCGCGGGCGAGCGAGCGCTGCATCGGCCGGGGCCAGGCCGGCTCGAAGGCGACGGCCAGGAGCATCGCGAGCAGCCCGAGGGCGAGGAGGAGCGGCCCGCGCAGGGCGTCCACGCTCGGCGGCAGCAGCGCCTCGCCCACCTGCTGCAGGGGCGCGCGCGGGTCCGCGCCCAGCCACTGCGCCAGGTACCAGGCCCAGGCTGGCGTCGTGGCGAGGGCGAAGGCCAACGCCGGACCGCGCCGCACCACGGCCCAGCCCAGGGCGAACCCGGCGGGAGCCCAGAGCGTGAAGCTGCGCAGCCAGCCCAGCCACTCCGGCCGGCCGACGAGCGCGGGCCCGAGGACGGCGAGCGGCCGCTGCGCGAGGAGCAGGGCCCACCCGCCGACCACGACGAGCCAGAGGAAGAGCAGCGCCGCTCCGAGGCGCGCGTCGCCGAGCGGCCGGCCGCCGCCGACCTCGACCTGGGACGTGTGCGCGGCGATGCCGAACGCGGCCAGCCCGGCGGGCAGCGCGAACACGACGTACGCGTGCTGCGCGACGAGGCCCGTCGCGCCGTCGAGCGCGGCAAGGAGGGCGCCGAGCTGCGTCACGGGCACGGCGACCAGGGGCCCGCCGTTCCAGCCCGCGTAGGCGAGCCCGGCGAGGGGGGGCGCGGCGAGCACGAAGGGCAAAGCCCAGGAGCCCGGCGCCAGGCCCTCGCGCCACGCGACGACAGCGAGCACCACGCCGAGGCAGGCGAGCGAGCAGGCTCCGACCTTCGTGCGCGTCGGATGCGCGCCGAGGAGCCAGCGCTGGCGGGGGCCCTCCATCGGCCAGCGCTCCGCGTCCATGGCCAAGAACCCTCACGTCCACCCGCCATGCCTGTCACGCCGGCTGCAGCGCGGCCAGGACCTCGCGCGCGTGCCCGGCCGGGCTCACGCGCTGCCAGACCCGCGCGATGCGACCATCAGGCGCGATGAGGTACGTGACCCGCTTCGCCACCCCGAGGAGGCCGAGCGCGCCGTACGCCTTGCAGAGGGCCTTGTCCACGTCCGCGAGCAACGGGTAGGGCAGGCCGTGCCGCGCGGCGAAGCGCGCGTGGGACGCCACGCCCTGCGTGCTCACGCCCAGCACCGCCACGCCCGCCGCGCGCAACGCCTCCGCCTCGTCGCGGAACGCGCACGCCTCGGCCGTGCAGCCGGGCGTCTCGTCCGCCGGATAGAAGAAGAGCACGACGTGCTGGCCGCGCAGCGCGTCGAGGGTGCGCAGCTCCCCGTCCTGGTCCTGGGCGGCGAAGCCGGGAGCCCGGTCGCCCACGCGCAGCATGCGCGCGCATCGCGCCGCGGGACCATCAAGCGTACGGCGCAGGATCGGACAATCCGCGCTCGGCGAAGGCCTCCTGGCGCTCCACGCAGCTCCGGCAGCGTCCGCAGTGCGCCTTGCCGTCGTGGTAGCAGCTCCAGGTGAGCGCGAAGGGCACGCCCAGCTCCGTGCCCAGGCGCACCACCTCCGCCTTGCTCTTGCCGCTCACGGGCAGGGCGACGCGGAACGGCTGGCGGGCGTGGCTCCACGCGCCGAGGCGGAACAGCTCGTTGAGCTGCGCGAAGAAGCGCGGGCTGCTGTCCGGGAACAGCTCCGGGTCGATGCCGTTGTGGCCGCCGACGATGAGCTGCGCGCCCTCCGTCTCGGCGAAGCTGGCGGCGAGGGCGTAGAAGGCCAGGTTGCGCACCGGGATGTAGCCCTCGGGCGCGCCGCGCAGGTGCTCCGGGATGCGCGGCATGTCCTCGACCTCGCGCAGGAACGGGAGCGGGACGCGCACGAGCGGGCGCGCGGCCCCCCGGCCCCGGGCGCGGTCGAGCTGCGCCTCCAAGGCCTCGACCTCGCGGCCCGGCCGGCCGTGGTAGTCGAAGGTGAGGGGCAGGACCTCGTGGCCTTGGCGCAGCGTCCAGGCGAGGGTCACCGCGGAGTCGATGCCCCCGGACAGGAGCACGATGGCGAGGCCGGCCACGATGCGGGAAGCTGCCCTGGCATCTTGAAAGGGTGGGTGAGCGCGGGCTCACTGCGGGCCCGGCGCGGCCACGCGCTTCGCCGCGTCGAGCATGCGCTCGCGCCATTCCTCGAGGCGGTCGCCGCGCGTCGCGTCGAACGCGACCACGCCCTGCGCCTCGAAGTGCCGGAAGACGGCGACGGCCCAGTCGCGGAAGGCCGGGTCGGAGCTGCGCACCATCTCGCTGAAGTCGAGCTTGCCCCTTGTGTCGCGCAGGAACATCACGCCCTCCGTCTCCGTCACGGTGAGCATGAAGGGCAGCTCGCGCACGACCGTCACGCGCCACCGGCCCATGGGCGCGCCCGCGCGGAGCTGGAGGGCGACCTTGGGGATGTCGAAGAAGCGCTCGTTCGTCACGACGCTCGGCGTGTACACGGCGTTCCACGTCCGGCCTTCCGGCGCGGGCGGGGCCATGCGCGACGGCACGTGCCAGAAGAGCTGGTCCGCGGCGCGGCACAGCAGGCGCGTCGCGCTGGTCGTGACCTGCTCCTGCGCCATGATGTGCTCGCTCTCCGGGCCGTGCGAGCGCGGCGCCTGGAGCAGGTCCGTGGCGCGGATGTGCTGCGGCAGCCACGACAGGTCGTGGCCGAGGACGAAGTCGGCGTGGCGCATGAGCGCCTCGCTGTACGGGAACGTGGCGCAGATGGCCTGGCCGAGGGAGGTGAGCACGTACTCGCGGTCGCCCCGCCGCTGCACGAGGTGCAGCTCCTGCAGGCGGCCGAGGTGGCGCATGCCCTCCTGGACGCTCACACCGCTCAGCTTCGCCAGCTGGCTGGCGCCGCGCGGGGCCTGGCGCAGCTCGAGGAGGAACCGCAAGCGGTGCGGGCTGGCGAGCTCGAGGAAGAGCGCGTCGAGCGTTGGCGCGGCGGCCTCGCCTTGCATTCCAGGGGCCATGCTACGCCGCGTCACCGCGTTTCCTCACATCAAGCTTCTACCAATCCCGCATGCGGACCCGGACCACAAGGGGCCCGCGTCTCCTCAGAGCCTTGCACTACGGTTTCCGCAGGGCGGACATGTCAGGCTCGAGGTGCACTGGCATCCCGGGCGATGGCGCGCGCCTCCGCGACCCAGCCGCGCGTCGCCCAGTAGGCGAGCCATCCCGCTCCGGCGACACGCAGCTTCCCGCCGCTCGCGTTCGGATGCCCCCCGCCGCCGTGCGCCTGCGCGATGCGGTGGATCTCGATGCCCTTGCGGGACCGGAGGCTGAACTTCCCGTCGGGCTTCAGCGCCAGCTCCACGTCGGTGCCGAGCTGCTGGCGCAGCGCGTCGCACGCCTGCGAGCCGGGGAAGTCGCCGTAGACCACGCCCACCTTGTGCGCGCCCTGCACGATGCGCACCCGCGCCAAGGCACGCGCCAGGTCGCGCTCGAACTCCGCCCGGTGCCGCTGCGCCGCGGCGCGCAGCTCGTCGTCGAGCACGACGCGGTCGCGCACCACCTTCGCCACGAACGCCTCGCTGCCCAAGGCATGGCGCGCGTCGGTGAGCACCTCGCTCCGCGGGTCCTTGCGCAGCCAGAGGTCGATGTCGCGCACGACCGCGGCCAGCTCCGCGGCGAACTTGTCCTGGGGCAGCAGGTCGAGCTGGCACAGGCTCGCCCCGGACTCGTCGTTGTCCAGGCTGACGCGCACGTGGTCGGCCTTCCTGCGCACCGCCTCCAGCATGCCCTGCTCCCACTGCTTCGCGTGATGGTCGCGCCACTCGATGCGCCAGCCGAGCTCGTTGAGCTGGCCCAACGCCCCTTCGAGCTGCGCGCGCTGGTCGAGCTGCGGGCTGACGTCGCTCAGCAGCAGGGAGCGGCCTTGCCCATCGATGCGCGCGCCGGCGATGCGCGCCAGGTGCGACGTGACCATGGAGGGCTCGCTGAACAGCGTGCTCACCTGGGGCGAGCCGTGCCTGAGGCGCACGACGACGTCGCTCGCCGCGCCGTCGAGGCAGCCGCCATGCGTGACGTGCAGGACCTGCCCCTGGCGCGCCCGGCCGAGGACGCGCGCCGCGAGCTTGCGCTCCTTGAGCCAGGCGGGCTGGAAGAACTCCGCGTCGGGCAGGTTGCGCCGGGCCACGGGGCGGGCAGGCGCGCTGCGGGCTTGGCTCTTACGGCAGGGCGAGGACGAGCACGGCGCCGAGCGCCACAGCGTGCATGAGCAGGTGCTCCCCGTCCGTGCCGAGGTCGAAGAACAGGTCGGTGAGGAGATGAAAGCCCGTGCCGGCGATGACGATGAACAGGACGCGCAGCGCCGGGCGGCTCGGCCTCTTCCAGGCGTACAGGCCGAGCGCGGCGACGAGCGTCACGAGGTTGAACAGGCCCGCGGGCAGGAGCACGTCCTCGAAGCCCATGCGCGGGCAGCGCGGCGCGGCGGTTTCAACGTGCCGGTCCGAGCCTCACCACGGCTTCGTCTTCCACTCCTCCTCCATGTGCTTCACGTGCAGGTT
>JAIVGT010000258.1 GCA_020201485.1 Halobacteriales archaeon | reverse complement strand
CGTCCTGCGTCGGCCTCACCGTCTGGCCCGACGCCCGGGCGACCTACGGCACCATCACGCTGACCGCGGCCTGACGCCGCGCACAGACTGCGCAGAGACCCTGGGGAGCGCGCCCGGGCAACGCACGCGCAGCCGGTGCGCAGACCTGCGCCCGGCCCGCCATCGCTGCGCACGGACCCCGGGCCAGGCCGCGCAGCAACCGGACAGGGCGGGTTGTCGCGCCCCGGGGCGGCCCGCCGCGTGCGCCGGTCCCGGGCGGAGCGCGGGCATGCCGCGCAGAAGAGGTACAAGGCAGCCCCGGGCGTGGCCCGGCCTCGTCGGGAGGCGCGCGCCGCCTCCCCGAGGTGGCACCATGCACCGCGCAGCGTACGTCGGATGGGCCTTGCTGTTCGTGTCGAGCGCGTTCATCCCGCTCGCCTCGTCCGCCACGGTCACGCAGACCTGGACGCAGACGAGCCAGACGGACTTCCTGCAGGGGAGCGGCACGGCGGACGTCACGAGCAGCCCGGGGGAGGTGCTGCCCGGCGGCGGCATCACGACCGACCCGACGAAGTACACGCGCGACCAGGACGCGGGCTGCGTGTACAGCTACTGCCTCACGGCGCAGCAGGTCAGCGGGCCCTACGTCACGAGCGGCCAGGGCGCGATGTACTTCGGCCGGCAGGCGTACTCCAACACCTGCTGCCCGGAGATGTACGACCGCATCAGCACGCCCGCCGCGAACGCGGGCGGCACCATCAAGGTCTACGCGTACGACAACCCGAGCTACTACGGCTACGGCCAGTACTACCGCTACATCTACTCCTACCTGACCATCACCGACGGGCAGGGGCACCGGCAGGACACGCTCGTCAACTACCTCTACATGTACTGCTGCAGCAGCTACCAGCTCTACTGGGGCTCGTACAACGCGCACGAGACGCTGAACGGCTGGGGCTGGTACCGCTACGACCTGCAGGTGCCGGACTACTTCGACCAGGCCACGCTGCGCGTCGGCATGTACCAGGACACGCAGATGTACAACTACTACTGCTGCTACACCATCTACCTCCTGAACTACTTCGCCTTCGCCGGCCCCTCGACGAGCGAGTTCGTCAGCAACGTGCACGACGCCGGGAGCAGCGCGCAGTGGAGCACGCTCACCTACGAGGGCAGCGTCCCGGCCGGCAGCACGCTGAAGCTCCAGACGCGCACCTCGGGTGACGGCAGCACGTTCAGCGACTGGGCCACGGCGCTCAGCGGCGAGCCCGTGGCCAGCCCGGGCGGGCGCTTCATCCAGTACCGCGCCCTGTTCACGAGCGGCACGAACGGCCCGGCCCGCCTGCAGAGCGTGAGCATCACCTCCACGACGAGCGTGGACACGAACCCGCCCGTCACGCTCGCCTCGGTCAGCGGGGCGGCGGGGTGCGACGGCTGGCTCACGAGCACGCCGACCGTGACCCTGCAGGCGCAGGACGACCTGAGCGGCGTGGGGGGCACGTTCTGGAGCCTGGACGGCGGCTTCTTCGTGCCCTACGGCAGCGCCTTCCCCGTGGACGACGGCGCGCACACGCTGAAGTACTACAGCGTGGACGGCGCGGGCAACATCGAGGGCGTGCGGAGCCTGAGCTTCAAGGCCGACACGCAGGTCCCGCAGACGAGCCTGAGCGTGACCGGCCCCGCCTTCGGCGGCTTCGTCGCGCCCGGCACGCAGTTCGCGCTGAGCGCGAGCGACGCCACGAGCGGCCTGAGGTCCACGAGCGTGGACACGGGCAGCGGCCTGGCCGCGTACGCCGGGGCGTTCTCCCTCGGCGGCCCGGACGGCGCGCGCGCCGTGGCCTGGCGCAGCGAGGACAACGCGTGCAACGCCGAGGCCCTGCAGAGCCGCGGCGCGTTCGTCGACGGCACGGCCCCGAGCGTGGCCATCACGCACCCGACCGCGGGCAGCGCCCGCGTGCTCGACCACGAGAGCTCCGACCTCCCGATGTTCCCCGCCGCCGTGGGCACGCTCGACGGGCTGGGCCTGCACGGCAGCGACGTCGACGCCATGGTCGCCATCATCGACCGGGGCGCGCTCGAGGAGTGCGGCCCGGCGCTCGCCGAGCGCTGCGCCGCGCTGGCCCTCGCCGAGCTCGCGCCCCGCCTCGGCGGCAGCGTGGTCATCGGAGCGGTGGACGTGGCCGCGGACGCGAGCGACCCCGTCGTGAACGGCGGGGCGAGCGGCCTGGCGCGCGTCGCGTTCTACCTCGACGGGGAGCTGAAGGACGTGCAGACGAGCGCGCCCTTCACCTGGCATTGGGACGCGACCGATGCCGCCGCGGGCCAGCACAGCCTGCAGGTCGTGGCCCAGGACAACCTGGGCAACACGGCCACGGCGAGCACGAGCGTCAGCGTCATCCCGGCCGGGGCCATGGGCGTGCTCGGCACGGGCGGCTTCGTGCTGCACCAGCTCGGCGCGCCGCAGTTCGCCCTCGACCTCGTGGACTTCGTCCTGGCCAAGGTCCTCGGCCTGCCCGTGCCGGGAGTGCCGGGCGCGGACGGGGTCGCGCAGCAGGTGCAGGACCTGCTCGCGCAGCTCCCGCCGCTGCCGGACGGCGTGCCCGACCCGGGGGATCTCCCGGACCCGGGCAGCCTGGTGCCGGGCGGCCTGCCCTCCCCGGGCAGCCTGCCGCCGCTGCCGCAGCTGTGCGTGGGCGACACGTGCGTGCCGCCGTGAGGGGAGCGTGCGCCATGCCCGCCCGCTGCGCCCCCGAAGGCAACGGCTCCCGCGCCACGCGCGCGTGGGCCGGCGGGGCGCGCGGGTCGTTGCCGGGAGCGATGGACGGGAGCGCCGCCGCGGGCGGCGGAGCGGAGGTGTGACGATGGGTTCCTCGACGAGCGCGGCGTGGCTGGCGGTGCTGGCGATGGTGCTGCCCGGAGTGCTCCTCGCGCCCGGCCCGGGGGCGACGGCCGCAGCGCCCGGAACGTGCGCCCTGCCCGGCCCGGACGCCGACGACTACGGCTGCGACGTCGCGGCCTACGACTGGCGCGACGCGTCGAGCGGCACCGCGGTCGGCCTGGGCGACGACGACGCGAGCGGGGCGATGAGCCTCGGCTTCCACTTCCCCTGGCACGGCGCGGACGAGCGCTTCGCCTACATCGGAAGCAACGGCGTGCTCTGCTTCGCCCACGACGGCTGGACGGCGGCCGCGCGACGGTCGTGGGCGCGGAGAGCGCGGACGGCGGGACGGGCGTGCGGTACACGGCGAGCGACTTCGCCGCGGAGCAGGCGGGCGTGCGCTTCTTCCCCTGCGTGTGCACCGCGCCCGACGCGCCGCAGGGCGCGGGCGTGCAGCGCAACGGCGCGGGCTCGCTGCGCGTGGCCTGGAGCGCGCCGGCGAGCGACGGCGGCGCGCCCGTGCGCACGTACGACGTCCTGCGCGGGAGCAGCAGCGGGAGCGAGACCCTCGTGGCCTCGGTCGCCGCCGGCGGCAGCCTGCAGTACGACGACGTGGGCCTGCCGTCGGGCACGGCGTTCTTCTACCAGGTGCGCGCGCGCAACTTCATCGGGCCCGGCCCGGCGAGCGCCGAGGCGCGCGGGCAGACCGCGGGCCCTCCCGCGGCCCCCGTGCTGAGCGTGCAGCCCGGCCCGGGGCTGAACCAGATCACGCTGGCCTGGACGCAGTCCGACGACGGCGGGGCCCCCGTCTCCTTCTTCCGCCTGTGGCGCAACACGTGCAGCGGCTGCGAGTTCAACTTCGCCAACGTCGGCTCCGGGACCCTGAGCTTCACCGACAGCGTGTCGTGCTGCCCGCGCTGGTTCTACCGCGTGAGCGCCGTGAACGCGCAGGGGGACGGCCCGCTCAGCAACGAAGGCAGCGCCGTGGTGCCCCAACCGCCCGGGCCGCCCCAGGCCCTGTCCGGCACGCCCGGCCCCGGAGCCGGGCAAGTCACGCTGCGCTGGCAGGCCCCGGCCAACGACGGCGGCATGCCGGTCAGCGCGTACCGCGTGTACCGGCAGCAGGGCGGCGGGTCCTTCGTGGCCGTGGCCGACCTCCCGGCGACGCTGACGTTCACCGACGGCGGCTTGCCCGCGGGCGCGTACGAGACGTACGTCGTGAGCGCGCGGAACGGCGCGGGCGAAGGCCCGACCGGCGGCGGCGTGCAGGTGCGCGTGCCCACCCGGCCGGGCGCGCCGCAGGGCCTCGACGCCCGGCCCGGCTCCGACGTCGGCTCCGTGCAGCTGGCCTGGCAGGCCCCGGGCGACGACGGCGGCTTGCCCGTGACGCGCGTGCGCGTGTACCGCGGCGAGGCGAGCGGGGAGGAGGCGCTCGTCGCCAGCCTCGACGGCGGTGCGACGCGGTTCACCGACGCCCAGCCCGGGCTGCTCACCGTGCACTACTACCGCGTCACGGCGACGAACCCGGTGGGCGAGGGCGCGCCGAGCAACGAGGCCTGCACCGCGCCCGGGCCCTGGGGCGTCGTGCAACCCGCCCTCGGCCAGCCGTGCCCGTTGCCGTCGGGCTGGGTCCAGGCCACGCTCCTCGACGAGACGCTCGCCCTGGGCGGCGACACGCCGGTCACCCCCGCCGTCGAGCAGGACGTGCTCACCATCGACGGCCGGCCGTGGCCGGGCGACCCGCGCTACTACGTGCTCGACCTGCGCGTGGCCGGCATGCCCCTGCCCGAGGTGCGCGTGTTCACCGACGGCCTCGTCACGGGCGACGTGCACCAGGCCCTCGTGCACGAGCCGGCCCACGACCTGCCGGTGCCGGTCACGTCCGCGCACGTCACCATCGTGGAGCGGCACGACCCGGCCGCCACGGTCTGCCTGCTCACGCTCGGCGACACGTGCCTGGGCGAGCTGCCCGACCCGGCGGCGGCCGGCACCGGCCTGGGCCGCGCCGCCATCGTGGTGGACGTGCGGCTCGACGCCCTCGACGGGCAGGCCGTGACGGAGCAGGTCCTGGTCGTGCCGTTCGGCGGCGCGCTCCTCGCCGGCGCTCCCCCGGCCCCCGGCTTGCCCCCGCTGCCGTTGTGAGCGCGCCGGCGCGCGCCCGGCTCAGGGCGAGACCATGCTCACGTCCCAGCCGCCAAGGCTGACGATGCCCTCCTGCGGCAGGTACGGGATGTCGAGGCGGACGTGCGACACGTTGTTGAACACCGCCTGGCCGAAGGTCGTGCACGCCGCGTCGTCGAGGACGAGGAGCGTGGCCCACAGCACCTCCGGGGCGCGGCAGTTGTAGGCGAAGGGCACGCGCGTGCCCACGACCTGGGAGATGTGGATGTCGTCCGTGCTCGCCGCCTCCGCGTCGAAGGCGAGCACGAAGTGGATGACGTTCGTGACGTTGATGTCCGCGCCCTCGCACCGGAACTGCTGCGGGGAGAGCGCGTAGCACTCCGAGGTCTCGCCCGCCAGCGGGGCCGGGCCCCAGGCAGCGTGCGCTCCGTCCGGCGTGACGGTGAGCAGGAGCGCGGCGCGCGGCCGCGGCGCGGCGGGGGCGAGCGCGGCCGCGGCCGGCAGGAGGAGCAGCACGGCCAGGCCGAGGGCGGCGGCGCGATGCGTCATGGCGCGGCATCGCGGCCTCTCCCCATCAGGTTTCCCGGGAAAGCGTGGCCCGCGAGCGCGTGCCCCGGCCGAGGGCCCGGCCGCGTGGCCCGGGCGAGGGCTCGGCCTGGCCCGCGGAGGATGGAGAAGAAGGAGGACGCGGGAACGCTGGCCGGCTCAGCCCAGCACCTTGGACAGCAGCGGGTTGGCCACGACGCCGTGGTCGCCGCAGCCCACGCCCGTGCCGTCCAGGGGCAGCAGGCCGAGGGGGTAGGGCACCATGCACACCGCGCCCGTCACCGGGCCCGGGCCGACGTCGTTGACCGCCGAGATGGCGTAGTAGAACTTCTGCGAGCTGGGCACGATGCCGGTGTACGGCGTGTCGATGTACTGCGTGTCGAACGCCGGGACGGTGTCGAGGAACTGCAGGTTCCCCGGGGTCGTGCCGCGGAAGACGTTGTACTCGCGCACGTACCGCCCGCCGTCCTGCGCCGGGGCGTGCCAGCCGAGCGTGATCTGGCCGTTGCCCGGGCCGGCGTAGGTCTGCACCTGCACCGGGAGGTCGGGGGTGGCCATGACCCAGAGGTGCGAGAACATGATGCGGCCGGTGTTGCCCGCGGGTTGGGCGAAGATGACCGTGCCCGACGGCACGGGGCCGGCCGCGTGCAGGGGCGCGGCGTGCACGCCGTTCACGACGTTGCCGATGGCGTCCAGGGCCTGGCCGAGGATGACGCGCACCTCGCCCGTCAGCTCGTCCACGGCGATGTTCAGGCACGTCGCGACGTTGAACGGGACGTTGATGGGCAGCGGCACCTGGTCGATGACGTTGCCTGCCTGGTCCACGAGCTGGAGGACCTGCGCCGGGAGGTTGAGGTGGATGGTGAGGTCGGTGACGCCGTCGCCCATGCCCACCTCGACGATGTTGGCGATGTTCTGGGTGAACCCGCTGTAGAACAGGCTGTTGATGGTGTTCTCCGGGTTGAAGCAGAGGGCGAGGAGGCGGTTGCCGACGAGGTCGATGGGCAGGTTCGGGTCGGCGAGGCGCACCGCGGTGCCGGCGACGTTGATGGCCTGCAGGGTGCCGCCCGCGACCTGCCAGTCGTTCTGCGCGTCGGACGGGCCGCGCACGACGACGTAGTTCACGGGCAGCGTCGCGGAGTTGCTGACGAACTCGTCGCGGTAGCCGATGTGCGTTCCCCCGCTCGCGCTCGACGCGACGAGCGGCGCGAACGCGATGCCCGCCAATGCGACGACGAGCGCGAGCGCTGCCAGCTTCCCCTTCGCCCCCAGGTTGGACGGCATGTGCCTCAAGGACGTGACCGGAGTCCGACTACTTGGAGTTCGCCTCCCGAGCCTCGGCCCTGCGAGATCCGTCGAAAACGGGCGTTGGCTAGGCCTTGCAGAGGCATTCCCGGGAACCGCCGGGAACCGCCGGGTCGGAGGCGCGCACGGCGTCCACGGAACCCTGATGCGCCGCGCCGGCGGTGCCCGGAGCGGGAGCGCATGCCGGGTCAGGTCCGCGGTCACGGGTCCGCACGCCCGCCAGCCCGGCTGGTTCCGGCGCTCGTCCTGGTCGTGCTGCTCGCGGTGCCGACCGGGCCCTGGGCGCAGCCGGCAAGGGCCGGTCCGTTCGACGGCCGCTTCATGGGCTACCGCGTCGAGAACGCGACGTTCGGCCTGGTGGAGCTGGACGCGCCCACCGGCCTCGACATGCCCATCGACAACATGACCGCGCAGCTCGACCTCGGCTTCGAGACGCGGCTGTTCAACGACCCGACGGCGAACTTCTGGGTGGGGTCCAACGGGTTCATCTCCCTGTTCAAGAAGGAGGACCCCGGCTGCTGCGAGGGGCAGAGCCTGCCGAGCGGCGCGGACCCCGACGGCATCATCGCCGGGCTGTGGGCCCACTTCGACCCGACGCGGGGCGGCAACATCTCCTTCCAGAGCTTCGCCAGCCTGGCCCGGCCCGGCCTCGACGCGCAGCCCGGCGCCGTCGCGCGCTGGAAGGACCTGCCCTTCGCCAACGCCACGGGCGACGCCACGTTCGAGGTCGTGCTCCTTGCCAACGGCGTGTTCGAGGTGCACGTGGACCACGCGGTGACGCCTCCGGGCATGGCGGGGACCATCGGGGCCGAGGACTTCAACGGCTCCCGCGCGGCGCAGGTCGCGCACGGCGCGCTCGACCTGCTCCATCAGGCGTGGCGGTTCACGCCGCTGTACGAGCTGCTCATTCCCGACCTGGTCGTGGCGAGCGTGCGCGTGGCCCCGCCCACGCTGCCCACCGACGCCTGGACGGTGACGGTGCACGTCGTGAACGACGGCACGGGCAACTTCCTCCAGGCCCAAGTGCAGCTCCTCGCCACGCCCCTGCCCGGCCCGCTGCGCGGCACGAGCCCGGGGTGCCCGGCGCTCGTCGGGACGAAGACCATGTTCGGCTTCGACCCGGGCGCGACGGCGGACCTGCGCTACTTCTGGGCCCCGCCCGTGGACCCGAACAACCCTTCCGCGCCCCGGGTGGGCGGGTATCGCTTCGACGCCACCGGCGTCGTGCTGCAAGCCGCGGAGCCGGAGCGGAACACGACGAACAACGCGGCGAGCGCCGCGGGCAGCTTCCTCGTCACGAACGTCGGGGGCACGGACCTGCTCTGCTCCCGCCTGCCAGACATTCCAGGCATCGGTCAAGCCCGGCTCCGCGATGGAGGCCCCTGACATGCGCGCCCTCGTCCTGCTCCTCGGCCTCGCGCCCGTCCTCGCCGGCATGGGCGCGGCCCTGCCCGCGCTGCCCGCGCTGAGTGAGCACGCGCACCTCTTCCTCCTCGGCGGCGCGGTGCACGTCCAGGCGCGCTACTTCGACGGCCTGGGCAGCACGAAGTTCGGCTTCCTCCAGTTCCAGGGCGACGGCGGCCGGCAGGACGACCGCATCGACCCCGGCGCGCAGTGCACGGAGTGGCACGGCACCTTCACGCAGGTCGAGGTGCGCGCGCAGCCCGAGGACAACGTCGCCAGCAGCGAATACGCGCTGAGCGGGCAGCTCGCCGCCCTCCCGCCGGATGCGCCGACGAGCGGCGGCGCTGCGGGCTTCACCTTCGACGCGCTCGGCGGGCTGGGCGCGTTCGACGGCGTGCTCGACGTGTGCGACCATCCCGGCTCCTTCGGCCTGGTGAGCTTCACCGGCAGCCCGGCCCCGCTCCTGCTCGTCGGGCAGGTGGGCACGCCGGGCCTCGTCCACATCGAGGAGGCAGCGTAGATGCTCAAGGCCCTGCTCGGCGCGCTGCTGCTCGCCCTGCCCCTGCCGCTGCCCGTGGTCGTGGGCGAGCTGCACGGCCACGCGCCGGGCGACGCCGCGGACCTCGCGCTGCGCGTGCTGCACGCGGGGGGCCTGGACGTGGCTCCGCCCGCGCCGGTCGGCGAGGCGCAGGGCCTGCGGCAGGAGCTGCTGGCCTGGGACGCCCTGCACGGCCGGCTCCCCGCGGGCGACGGCTTGGCCGCGCTCGACGCGCAGCTCGCCCAGCTTCCGCCCGACGTGCAGGCCCCGGTGGCGCGCATCGTGCACGCGATGACGCTGGCGAGCGTGATGCGCGACCATGCGTTCGCGCGCGTGGGCGCGGACGAGCTGGCCTGGGCGCGCGGCGCATCGCTGAACCTCGATCTCCTGCGGCCTGACCAGGCGGCGCGCCTCGCCGGCATCCTGGCCCGCATCGACCGCCCGCTCGTGATGCAAGCCGGCCTGCTCGTCCTCGGCACGGTGCAGGCCCAGGTCCCCGTGCTGCGCGATGC
>JAIVGT010000257.1 GCA_020201485.1 Halobacteriales archaeon | reverse complement strand
GCCTGGAGCTGCTCGCCCGGCGCGACTGGCCGCTGGAAGTGCTGACGCGCAGCCCGCTCGTGCTGCGCGACGCGGACGTGCTGCGCCAGTTCAGCCGACTGCGCGTGGGGATGAGCGTGCCCACGCTGGACGACGCGGCGCGGAGCATCGTCGAACCGGCTGCGCCGGCCATCCCGTCGCGGCTGACGACCCTGGGCAAGCTGGCGAACGAGGGCTTCACCGTCTTCGCGAACTACTCCCCCGCCTACCCGCCGACGGGGGAGGTGACGATGCGCGACGTGGCGCGCGCGTTCAAGGACGCAGGCGTGCGCTGGGTGAACACGTCGTTCTGGCGGCGGCAGCCCGGGTACCTGCCCGCCCTCTGGGAGGCGCTCGAAGGCACGCCGTGGGAGGAGCTCACCCGCTTCATCGCGAGCGAGCCGCGGCAGGCCGCTGCGCGCAAGGAACTGCAAGCGGAGCTGAAGCGCGTCGGCATCCCGCTGCGCACCGGTTTCTTCAATCCGCCCTTCCCGGCCGATGCGCCCGCCACGCGAGACACGCGCCTGGACAGCCCGCTGGCCACGGCGCCGCGCTTCGCCGCCGGGCTGCTCGACCCGGCGCTGCTCGCGCCGACGGCCGACGCGCTGTACCCGGAAATGGAAGGGATGTGACGCCGAGGGTCCGGGAAGGCGCGCCACGTTGCATCATGATGCCGAGGCCAGGATTTGAACCTGGGAACCCCTTCGAGAGCAGATCTTGAGTCTGCCGCCTTTGGCCAGACTTGGCTACCTCGGCTTGCAGGGGCAGCATGGAGCGGATGCCCATGAACCTGTCCTTACGCGAAGTCGGCGAGCCCCCGCTGCGCCCCGCGCTTCGCCGCGGCCAGGTCGGGCGCGGGCAGGCCCAGCGCCACGGCCAGCATCGCCGCGGTCGCGGGGCCGTGGCCGGCGAAATGGTTGCTCGCGAACAGGAACGCCTCGCTTGCCCGCGCCGCGCGCTCCTTGAGCCGGTCGCGCATCTGCTCCACCACCGGCCGCAGGTCGCGCTGGACGCGGTCGAACTTGTCGAAGGCGCGGTCGGGGCCGATGAGGCGCACGTAGAGCCAATCCGCCGTGAGCTCGGGCGGCGAGTGGGATTGCTGGTCGGCGGTCCACACCAGGCTCGCGCCGCGCGCGCGCAGCGCATCGTAGGTCTCGGGCACGAACCACGTCTTGTTCCGGAACTCGAAGGCGAAGCGGTGCGTGCGCGGCAGGATGTCGAGGAACGGCTCGAAGGCCGCGTCGCCCTTCTTGCGCGTGAAGCTCGGCGGGAACTGCGCCAGGACCGGCCCGAGCTTGCCCGCCGCGCGCAGCGGCTCGATACGCGACAGGAAGGCGCGCAGCGCGTCCTCGCTGCCGACCATGGCGTCGTCGTGCGTGATGCGCCGCGGGAGCTTGACCGTCATCGTGAAGCCGGACGGCGTGGCCTCGGCCCACTTCGCCGTGACCTCCGGGCTGGGCATGCGATAGAACGTCGCGTCGCATTCGACGGTGTCGAACACGCGCGCGTAGCGGGCGAGGCGCTCTTCGCCTGGGGTCTTCGGGGGGTAGAAGGGCCCCTGCCAGTCCTCGTAGGTCCAGCTCGTCGTGCCCACGCGGTAGCGCACGGCCCGGCAGGCGCGCGGCGCGGAAAAGCCCTTTCCCCCTCGTCGGCGGGCTTGCCATGGTGCTCGCAGGCTGCGCTTCCCGCAGCCGTTGACCCAGCCCGGGGGGACCTCGGACACCTCTGCGCCGGGCCAGCCGCTGGCGAACGTGGCGAACAACACGGTGGGCGTGGACAACAACACCACCGCCTCGGGCAACAACATCAACAACAACACCGTTGGCTCGGGCAACACCGTGACCACGAACGCAACCACGACCGCGCCCGCGACCGCGCCCAGCCCCTGAGGTCAGCGCCTCCGCGGCGCGGGCTCCTCGGCCGGCTTCGCCCGGTACCGCGCCAGCGCCGGCAGCAGGAAGCGCGCCGCCATGCCCGATTCCGGCACCCGCGCGCCGAGCGCGTGCGCGTCGTGCTCGCCCGCGTCCACGAGCGGCATGAGCCACGCCACCTCGGCCGGGCTGCAGTAGATGTGCGGCAGGTCCACGGCGCCCTTCTCCACGAGGCCGGCGACCTGCGCCAGCCATGCTTCGAGCGCGAGCCCACGCTGCGCCGCCATCGCGCTGAGCGGCTGCGCCGCCTCGCGCAGCTCGAGGACGAGCGCCTGCTCCGCCTCGCCCATGCCCTCGGGCATCGGGGCGCGCGCCAAGAGCAGCTTCTCCTCTTGCCCGGCGTGCAGCGCCCGGAACCACTTCAGCAGCACCGGGCCGTAGTCGCGCGCCTTCTTCGGGCCGATGCCGGGCACCGCGATGAGATCGTGCGTCGTCTCGGGCTGGACGGCGGCGAGGCAGGCCAGCGCCTTGTTCGGGATGACCATGAACGGCTCCGTGCCTTGCACCCGCCCCTGCGCCCGCTGCCACGCCTTCAGCAGCTCGAACAAGCGCTGGGCGCTCCGCTCCGCGTCGGGATGGACGAGGAGCTGCACCGTGGCCTCGCCGCACGTGTGCACCTCGCCCGCGCTCGGCTGGTGGCACTTCACGCACCAGCCGCTCTTCGCCTGCGCCACGAGGCGGCCACGCGCCGCCGGGCCTTCAACCTCGCGGAGCGCTCAGTGGGAGTGGCCGTGCGCGGGGAGCTCGCCCGGCTTCTTGCCGTCGTAGAGCTGCCCCACGACATCCCACGCCACGCGCAGGTGCGGGATGGTGATGCTCCCGCCCACGACGAGGGCCACGTTCAGCGCGTCGAGCAGCTCCTCCTTGCTCGCGCCGACGGTGTGGCACTGGTCGAGGTGGTAGGCGATGCAGTCGTTGCAGCGGAGCACGGTGCTCGCGACCAGGCCGAGGAGCTCCTTCGTCTTCGCGTCGAGCGCGCCCGGCTCGTAGGCGCGCGAGTCCAACGCCCAGAAGCGGGCGATGCCGAGGTGCTTCTCGCCGAGGATGGCCTCGTTCATCCGGGCGCGCTCGCGGCGGAACTCCTCGACGTCGAAGCGGGGCATCGGCGAGGGGAGCGTGCGCTGGGGCATGAGGGTTTGCAGAAAACCAGAAAACGGACGCGTGGCCCCGCTCAGCGCTTCTTCTTGCTCGCGGCCTTCTTCTTCGCCGCGGGCAGGCCGGGGATCTTGATCTTCTTCGTCAGCGGGGCCTTGGCCTGCGTGGCGCCGACGCTGTCGCGCTCGCCCATGCCGGGCGGCGTCGCGAAGCCCTTGATGGGGCTGGAGAAGGTGAGGTAGTAGCCGTCGGGCGCGAGCACGCTCATCGTGCGGTCGCCCCAGAACTGGTCCTTCGGGGCCTCGTCGATGGTCGCGCCCTTCGTCTTGACGAACGCGTGGTACTTGTCCACGTCGGGGACGTTGAACCAGAGCACGACGCCGTTGCCGAGCGTTTCCGGGCTGTTCTTCACGTTCTCGCCGAACGCGCCGGCGTCGCCGAAGGCGCCGGAGGTCAGGGCGGCAGCGGGGCCGAACATGACGTGGGCGTCGCCGAACTTCGTCGGCATGACGACCATGGCGTGCATCGTGCTCCCGTCCGGGCCGGCCCACTTGCCGGTCCCGGCGAAACCGAGGACCTCGGTGAAGTACTCGTAGGTCTTGTCCACGTCCGTGCACACGACGCTGGGCGCGATGGGGGGCCGCGTAGGCATGGGTTGCACCGCGGCCGGGAACCCGCTCCCTCCCGATGAAGCTGGCGCTGGACCGTGAAATATCGAGAAGAAACGATGGTCAGACCGTGCTCGGGAACGCTCAGTTCCCGCGGCCCAGGCCGAGGTTGCGGCGCGCCGTGCGCGCGGCCCCGCGGGTGGCGATGCGGCCCTTGCCGCCCTTCGTCGTCTTGGCGCGGGCGCGGATGCCCTTGACCTTGGCCGCGTACTTGCGCTGGTTGCGCTGCGCCGTGCTCAGCTTGGGCTTCGCCTCGCGGATGATGTTCTGCTCCCAGTCCGCCGGGGCCTTGAAGCCCTTGATGGGCTGGGCGAACGTGAGGTAGTAGTTGTCCGGCGTGAGCACGCTGATGGTCCGGTCGCCCCAGAACTGGTCCGTGGGCGGCTCGTCGATGACGGCGCCGTTCGTGCGCAGCTTCTCGTAGAGCTTGTCCACGTTCGTCGCGCGGAAGTAGAGCACGACGCCGTTGCCGAGCGGGCCGCGCGTCAGGTTCTGGCCGAACTCGCCGGTGTCGTAGCCCTGGTTGCTCTGCGCCATGGCGAGCGAGCCCATCATGAGGCGCGCCTCGCTGCCGTCGGGCTTGCCCAGGTACACTTCGGCGTGGGCCGTCGTGCCCGTCGGGCCCTTCATCCGGTAGTCGCCGGTGAAGCCGAGGGTGCGCGTGAAGTATTCGTACGTCTTGTCGACGTCGTTCACCGTGATGGCAGGAACCAAGGGGGGCCGCTTCGCCATGAGGTCACCGCGGGCCGAAGCGCCGAACCTTCCATGAACCCTTGCAGTTTGTATCGGGAAAACCGGATGCGGCCGCGCGCGGCGCGTGGCGGGCGATGGGCGATCTCGGATTCGAACCGAGGACCTCCCGGTTATCAGCCGGGTGCTCAAGCCAAGCTAAGCTAATCGCCCGAGACGCGCGGCGCATCGGGTCCTTGCTATTTAACGGGTGCGCTGCGCCCGAGCGCGGCCGCTGCCGCGACCGCGGAGGGGGCGGTGACGCAACGTTCATGCGGCAATGCCACTTAGCGAAGGGCGATGGCCCCGAAGCTCACCGACATCAAAGGCGTCGGCGACGTGACCGCGCGGAAGCTGCGCGAGGCCGGCGTGCGCACGGTGGAGGACCTGCGGGGCATCGAGGTCCAGGACATCGCCAAGCGCACCGGCATCAAGGCCGACACCCTGCAGCAATGGCGCGACGACGCGGCGCGCCTGCTCAGCTCCGCCACCGAGACCGGTGCCCAGGCCATCGAGAGCGCCGCGAGCAAGGCGGACGAGATGGCGGTCGTGCTCCGGGACCGGGCCACTACGGCGAAGGTGCGCGTCGAGGGCGTGTACCACGAGAACCTGCCCATCATCACGGCGAAGCTCGACGAGGACCAGCTCGCCGTGGCCCGCGGCATCCAGGAGAACGCCGTCCTGCTCAAGGAGAAGGCGGACACGGCCTGGGTGCAGATCGAGGGCGAGTGGCACAAGAACGTGCCCATCTTCAAGGAGCGCATCGCCGAGGGCGAGCGCGCGGCGCGCGGGGCCATCGAGGAGGTGCGCGTGTTCGTGAAGGAGATCCGCGAGCACCCGGCGGAGACGCTGAAGCCGGCGAACCTGCTGGACCGGCTCCTCGGCAAGAAAGCCTAGACCGCACCGCCCGTGGGGCCCGAGGACCGCCCCAGCAGCCTTAAGGCAGGCAGCCGGCGAGCAAACCGAGTGGCCGAGCTGACGCACATCGTCCTCGCCCTGTCCGCCTTCACCGCGGGAGCCGTGCTGGCCCGCGTGCTCTGGCCGGGCGCGTTCCGCGACCCGCGCGCCGCGCGCGTCGTTGCGTGCATGGGCGTGGGCGTGACCCTGGCGAGCGCCTTGTGAGGACTCCGGCGCGGCCCTCGGCGCGGCGCTCCGCGCGACGCTCGCAGGCAGCGACGCGCGCTCCAGCTCAGAGGTAGCCGAGCGCGTCCTCGATGCGGTTCATCTCCGGGCCGGTGGTCATGCGGCCGATGGCCGCGCCCTTCGCGTTCGCCACCAGCCCCGCCCCGATGTAGGGCGTGCCGTGGTTCACCGTGCCGATGGCCGCGGTCACGCCCAGCACCTCCTCGACGTGCGCCTTCTCCTTCGGCGTGAGGCGGGGGTGGCAGAGCACGCCCTTGTTCGTCGCGACCGCGGTGCTGCCCACGGTGCCGATGCCGGCGATGGTGCCGGTCTCGACCGCGTCCAGGCCGAGCGCGGCGCTGATGGCGTCGATGTCGCGCATCGTGCAGTCCGGGCTGACGAGGCAGCCGTGGTCGTTGCACAGCACGTTGTTCCCGGCGGCGTTGTGCCGGCCCTCGAGAACGGCCACGCGCAGCCCGGCCTGCCGCAGCTTCGCCAGCTCGTCGCTGCTCGCGATGTCGGCCACGACCGCGCCCGTGCTGTTCATGGCGATGACCGCCCCGAGCACGGT
>JAIVGT010000058.1 GCA_020201485.1 Halobacteriales archaeon | reverse complement strand
GTTCTGCGCCCAGGGGTCCCACTTGTAGATGTGCAGGTCGGTGCCGCAGATGCTGGCGATCTTGAGCTTGACCAGGACCTCGCCCGCCGCCGGCTCCGGGATGGGGACGTCCTTGTACTGCATCGCGTGCGGCTTCGGCTGCGTCGTGACGACCGCCTTCATCGTGCCTGCCATGCGGACCCTGGCGTTGGGAAGCGGGGAACGCTACTTGAAGGTTGGCTTGGGCCTGCTCCTGGAATCCTACAAGACCGGGAGGAGCCGGCTCGTGCGCCAGCCGACGACGACGGGCAGGTGCGAGCGGGCGCGCAGTTCCGCGTCGAGGGCCGGGTCGCCCGTGTCCACGCGCAGCTCGGGCGTGGCGCGCACCTTCTGCGGCGTGGCGACGATGAGCAGGTTGGGCAGGCCGATGCGGCGCACGACCTCCGGGCTCGCCTGCTGGTTCCCCCGGCCGAGCACGAAGCCTTGCGCGCCGATCGGGCTGACGACGAGGTACGCGCGAGCCGGGGAAGGGGCCCCGGCGGGCCCGACGAGGTCGAGCATGCTGCGCTCGTCGAGGTCCTGGCCGACGAGCTTGCCGTCGCGCAGCGCGTCGAATCCGAGCAGCGTCTTCGGCACGCGGAGGGCCTTCGCCACGTGCTCCAGCGTGCTGCCCGGACCGAGGAGGAACAGGGCCTCCGGCTCCTTCCGCATGCGCTCGACGAACTCTTGCGCGATCTCGTCCTTCTGCTCCGCGTCGCTCACCTCTTCCAGCGTGCTCTTGCCGAGCTGGCGCAGCATCGGCTCGTCGAGCGTGCGCGCGAGCGCGAACAGCTTCACCCTCCATTCGCCGCGCCGGTACGCCTCCTCGTCCACGTCGAGCACCTCGGCCTCCGTCTCGCCGGCGATGCCCTCGAGGAAGTCCGCGACCATGTCGGCGGCGCGCTCCGGGTCCTGGCCGAAGACCGCGCTGTGCATCTTCACGCCGGCCGGGATGCCGACGATGGGCACGCGTCCTTGCACCGCGCTCGCGACGTCGCGCGCCGTGCCGTCCCCGCCGCAGAACAGGATGAGCTGCGCACCGAGCTCGAGCGCGGCGCGCGCGGCCGCCTGCGTGTCGCGCGCGTCGGTCCGCGGGCCGGGCGCGTGCACGACCTGGATGCGCGTGAAGCCCGCCTCGCGCGCGAGCTGCTCGCCCATCGCTCCGGCCGCGGTCAGCCAATCCGGCTCGGGCAGGCGGTCGCGTCCCACACGCGTCGCGAGGTGGCGCAGGGCGCGCAGGGCGCGCTCGGGCGACGTGGGCTCCGCGCCGCGGCGCAGCGCCTCGTCCGCAGCGTGGTCCGTGCCCTTGAGGCCGACCTTGCCGCCCAGGCCGGCGAGGGGGTTCACGACGAGCGCGATGCGCACGGGCGGAGCATGGCCGGGCCGGGCATGAAGCCGACGCAACGTTCTTTCCCGCGGGCCCCGTACCGCGCCCGATGAGCGAGCTGGCCTGGGTCCCGCCGCCGGAGCGGGTGGCGCGCGCGAACGTGACGCAGTTCATGAAGCGCCACGGCATCGCCACGCTCCCGGAGCTCGTCGCGCGCAGCCAGGCCGAGCCGGAATGGTTCTGGCGCGCGGTCGAGCAGGACCTCGGCTTCTTCTGGGCCGAGCCCTACACGCACGTCCTCGACACCTCGCGAGGCAAGCCCTGGGCCCAGTGGTTCGTAGGCGGCAAGACCAACCTCACGGCGAACTGCGTGGACCGCTGGGCGAAGCTGAAGCCGGACAAGGTCGCGCTCGCCTGGGAAGGCGAGGACGGCGACACGCGCCGCTGGACCTATGCCGACCTGCAGCGCAACGTGAACCAGCTCGCCGGCGCGCTGCGGCAGCGCGGCATCGGCCCCGGGGACGCGGTCGGCGTGCACCTGCCCATGCTCCCGGAGACGGCGTGCGCATTGCTCGCCATCGCCAAGCTCGGCGCGTTGTTCGTGCCGTTGTTCAGCGGCTTCGGGGCGGAGGCCATCGCGAAGCGGCTCGGCGATTGCGACGCGAAGCTCCTGCTCACGTGCGACGGCACGCTCCGCCGCGGGCAGCCCGTGGCGATGAAGCCGGTCGCCGACGAAGCCCTGCGCGGCGTGCCCACGTGCACGCGCGTCCTCGTGCTGCGGCGGACCGGCGCGCCCGTGGCCATGCAGGCCGGGCGCGACGAGGACTGGGAGCAGGCCGTGAAGGACCAGCCGGTGCGCATGCTCACCGAGCCGTTCGACAGCGAGCACCCGTGGATGGTCATCTACACCAGCGGCACGACCGGCCGGCCGAAGGGCAGCGTGCACGTCCACGCGGGTTTCCTCGTGAAGATCGCCCAGGAGGTCTGGCACCAGACCGACGTGCACGACGACGACGTGCTGTGCTGGCTCACCGACATGGGATGGATCATGGGGCCGTGGCTCGTGGTCGGAGGGCTCGCGCTCGGCGGCACCATCCTGCTCTACGAGGGCTCGCCCGATTGGCCCGACCCGGGCCGCTTGTGGCAGGTCGTGGCGAAGCACAACGTCAGCATCCTCGGCGTGAGCCCCACGCTCATCCGCTCCCTGATGAAGCACGGCGACGCGTGGCCGGCGAAGCACGACCTGTCCTCGCTGCGCAGCTTCGGCAGCACGGGCGAGCCTTGGAACCCGGAGCCGTGGCGCTGGCTGTTCGAGACCGTCGGGCAGCGCAAGGCCCCCATCATCAACCTCAGCGGCGGCACGGAGGTCGGAGCGTGCTTCCTCAGCCCGACGCCGGCGAGCGCGCTGAAGCCGTGCTCGCTCGGCCATCCGGCGCTCGGCATGGCCGTGGACATCGTGGACGAGGAGGGCCAGCCCGTCCCCCAAGGCCAGGTGGGCGAACTGGTGTGCCGCGAGCCGTGGCCGGGCATGACGCGCGGCCTGTGGAAGGACCCGGAGCGCTACCTGGCAACGTACTGGTCGCGTTTCCCCGGGCTGTGGTACCACGGTGACTTCGCCAGCGTGGACGCCGACGGGCAGTGGTTCCTCCACGGCCGGAGCGACGACACCATCAAGATCGCCGGCAAGCGCGTCGGCCCGGCCGAGGTGGAGAGCATCCTCGTGGACACGGGCCTGGTCGCGGAGTGCGCCGCCGTGGGCATCCCGGATGCCACGAAGGGCGAGGTCGTGCACTGCTGGGCCATCCTGCGACCCCACGCCGAGGCGAGCGAGCAGCTCGCGGCGCGCCTGGCCGATGCCGTGGAGAAGTCCCTGGGCAAGCCGTTCCGGCCGAAGGGCGTGCACTTCGTCAAGGACCTGCCGCGCACGCGGAACGCGAAGATCCTCCGGCGGGCGGTGCGCGCCGCGGCGCAAGGCAAAGAGGCCGGGGACCTGAGCAGCCTGGCGAACCCGGAGGCGCTGCGCGAGGTGCGGCGCGTGACCTGACCGCGCTCCGCAAGCTCCCGGCTCCACCCCGCCATAAACTATTCATAGAGCAGGGCCCACTGCCGCGTGAACCTCATGCGCTTCGCGCTGCCCGCGCTGCTCGTCCTCGCATCCCTCACCCTGTCCGGCACAGCGCTGGCGCAGGACGAGAGCCAGTCGCACCAGCACGGCCCCGTCGACCCCCTCCTGCAGCCGGTGCAGCTCTACCTCACCGCGGATGGCACGATGCAGCTCGCCGCGCCGCAACCCGGCCTCATCGCCGCGCCAGCGAGCGACCCGGCGGGCAGCGCCGCGCCGCTCGTCTGGACCATCGCCGCCACGCACAACACCACCCTGGACAGCGCGGTGAACGTGAACGTGTACGCGAAGGTGCGATCCGCGACGCTGAACCCGGCGGCGCAGAACGGCAACGGCACGTTCCGCGTCGCGCTGCAGAAGAACGGGGCCGACGTGCCTGGCGCCGAGGCGTACCAGAAGCTCGACGACCTGCTGCTGCAGCAGGACGCCGAGTACCGCATCCACCTGTTCATCCAGAAGGTGCCGCTTGACCTCAAGCCGGGCGACACGCTCGGCTTCACCGTCACCTTCCTCGGCCCGAGCCTGGCCCCGGCCCCGAGCATGGCCTACACCCTGGGCGGCGCGAACGCGAGCGGCATCAGCTTCCGCCTCAAGTACCCGGGCATGGACGAGCTGGGCTACCAGGCGGACGGCTGGAAGCACTACGACGCCTTCAGCTTCGACTTCGACGCCGCGAAGAAGAGCGCTCCCGCGGGCACGCGGGTGGTCACGCTGCGCGCCTTCCAGTTCGGCTACAACGGCGGCCCCATCGTGGTCGACAACAGCACGCACGTCGTCCTCCAGCTCACCATCGACGAGGGCTTCGCCCCAGGCGGCGGGGACCACTCCGGCCACGCCCACGAGACGCCCGCCGGCGTGCAGTGGGACTGGGGCCCGACCGCGCCCCTGCACGGCTTCTCCCTGGCGAGCTACGACCCGCGCCTCAACGCGCAGATCCGCGACGGCGAGGTCGTGGTCCTCGACTTCCAGGCGGACCGGCCGGGGAACTACTCCTACCTGTGCATCGTGTTCTGCGGCGCCGGCCACGGCAACATGCGGGACGTGATGACCATCCACGGCCTCGGCCCCGGCGACGTGCAGGAGCAGCAGCTCCCGCCGCCCACGGGCAGCGACGGCAAGAAGACGTCCGGCTTCGAGGGCCTGGCGGCGCTGGGCGCGGTCGGTGCCGCGCTGCTCGTGGCGCGCCGTCAGCGGTAGACGGGGTGCGCGGCCAGGAACTGCTCCAGGCTCTCCGCCTCGAAGCCGTCGACCTGCACGTGCCCCTCGTCCCAGTGCTGCTGGGTGAGCGCGGCCAGGCGCTCCGTGGCCTGGTCCTCGCTGCCGAAGTGCTCGAGGACGAGGGTCTTGCCTTGGCGCGTGTCGCGGGCGACGACGATGAACATGCTCACGCCCCCTTTTTCGGCTCGCTCGGCTTGCACAGCGCGCTCGGCCGCTCCAGGTAGCGGTTGATGCCGATGACGGCGATCTCGCTGCCGTGCTCGGCGATGCGGCGCATGCTGAAGGCGATGGCGCGCAGGGCGGCGACGAGGGCCGGGTCCTTGAGCTTCGTGTGCAGCTCGGCCGCGAGCTGTTCCGCGTCCTGCTCCACCTGCGCCCCGTGCTCGATGGCGCGGTTCGCGAGCTTCACGTCGTAGGTGAGCAGCCCGGCCAGGCCGTCCGCCACGACCTTGCCGCTCGCTTCGCCAACGCGGCGGTACTGGTCGACGATGTGCGCGTCGGGCTTCTTCCCCGCCTCGATGATGAGGAGCACGTTCTTCGCCATCGCCTCGCTGTAGTCGGCGACGTTCTCCAGGGCCTTGGCCACGAGGCGGTTCCCCACGATGGGCAGCTGCTCGTGCAGGCCCATGCGCTCCGCCACCACCGGGTCCGTCTGCGCGATCAGGAGGAGGCGGAGGATGAGCCAGTACATCTTGTCCGCCTCGTTCTCGCGGGCGATGGCGTCGCGCGCGAGCGCGGCGTCGCCCTTCACCAGGGCCTCGATGGCTTCCCGGTGGATGGTCGCGCCGATGGTGTAGAGCTGCTTCATGCCCGTCTCGACGGGCAGGCGCGTCGGGTCGACGCTGCAGTGCAGCTCGATCTCCTCGGGCGTCTCCATCATGATGCCGAGGCCGTGCAGCTTGCTCACCGCCTCCCGCACCTCGGCGATGTGCTGGCTCTTCAGGCGCGTCTTGCTCCGGATGACGATGACGTCGCGTCCGACGACGTAGTTGCCCACGACGATGCGGCCGAGCAGGCCGGCCTCGTCGCACAGGTCGGCGTTGACGACGAACTCCTGGTCCTGGCGCGGCTCGCCCTCGCCGGACTTGCTGCTCGTGACGCGCAGGGAGCCGTCCTTGACCGTGTCGATGAGCACGACGTCGCCCTTGCGCACGCCCCACCGCTCGACCCAATCCTTGGGCAGGCTCACGCTCAGCGTGCTGGCCCCGACTTTCTGCACCTTGCGCGACTCCATGCGGCCACGCTCCGAATCTGCATCGCGGGCGGCGGTATATATTGGTTTTTACAGAGGCGTTGCCAGTGCTTACCCGTGAGGGCGCAGGCTGGGCAGTTGGTGCCGCACCGCCATAAGGGGGGCAGAGGCGGGCGGCGGTCTCCGCGACCCGCCGAAATGCGGGCCGCGTCCTTGCAGGGCACGCCGGGAGGCGTTGAGGGGGGGTTCCGTCGCACCCTGCG
>JAIVGT010000256.1 GCA_020201485.1 Halobacteriales archaeon | reverse complement strand
GTTCGGGATGATGCCGTTGCTCGCGTCGCAGTAGATGCCCTCGTTGAGGAGCTGGAGGGCGACGATGGGGCCGCGTGGCCAGGTGTTCGGCGCGATGACCTCGCGCGTCACCGCCTGCAGCCAGCCGCGGACGTATTCCACGAACGCGGGGTCGAGCGGCGCGGGCAGGCTGTGGTTCGCCGCCGCCTGGTCGCGGCTCACGATCCAGCGGAAGAGCGCGCCGGTGCCGGTCATCTCCGGCTCGATGCGCGGGTTGAGGTCCGGGTCCACGTAGTCGGGCAGCCCTCCGTACCGCAGCTCGGCGTGCACGAACGGCCCGGGCTTGACCATGGCCAGCAGGCCGTGCTCGTGCGCGAGGCGGAGGAAGCCCTTCACGTCCCGGTTCCCTTGCGTGCTGCCGTCGAAGTCCACGATGCCGCCGCGCAGCGGGTCCTGGGGGGCGTGGTGCCGCCACGGCACGTAGCAGGTCACGACCTGGATGCCGGCCTCGCGCAGCTTCGCCAGGCGGTCGGCCCAGTGCGAGGGCTCGTCGCGGTAGTAGGGATAGTCCGCGCTCCAGAGGAAGCGGGGCGCTCCGTCGATGTGCAGCACGCCGCGGCGGACGGCGAACCGCCCTGCGCCCCGCGGCCCCGAGACGAGGGGCTCCATCCCGTGCCGGCGCTTGGCGCGGCAAGGCGTCATGCTTGCGCCGGGTTTGTCCGCTGGGCTTGCGACGAAGCGGTGATGCACACTGGGTCGTGCCCCGGTTCCCGGTCGCTCGCCTCGTCGGGAACCTTGGCGCGTGGTGTCAGCAAAGCCTTGCGCGTGGGACGCCTGCATCTGTCCAAGGTGGCCGTTCGATGGGAACGAACCTCAAGGTCTGCCCGCACTGCAACGCCCGCGCCCTTGCGCCCTTCCTCGGGCCGAAGCGCCGGTGCAAGGCGTGCGGAGCGTACGTGGACGTGCTCGACCTCCTGACCGGGGCCTTCCCGGACACGCCGCCCGCCGGAGCCCGCCTCGTGGCCGACCCGCCGCGCTGAGCGACGCGCCCCGGAGGGGCGGAGAGCCCAGGTGCTCGGCCCCACCCGCCGGCCCAACCTTTTTCTGCCCGCGCCGCGTGGGCGCGCCATGGCCCAGCCCTGGCCCGGGCACGACACGCACCTCGCCCGCGCGGACCCGCGCCTCGCGCCGCTCGTGCAGCGCTACGGCCCGGCGCGCGTGCCCATCCAGCGCGACCGGTTCCGCGCCTTGGCGGAGAGCATCCTGTACCAGCAGCTCGCCGGCAGCGCAGCGGCGGCCATCTCGAACCGCGTCCGGCAGCGCTACGGCGGACGCTTCCCCGGCGCGGAGGAGCTGGCCGCGGCGAAGGTCGCGGACCTGCGCGCGTGCGGCGTCAGCCCGGCGAAGGCGAAGTACCTCATCGGGCTCGGCAACGCGGTCCATGGCGGCGAGGTGGACTTCGCGCGGCTGGCGCGCGCCGCGGACGAGCAGGTCATCGAGGAGCTCACCCAGCTGCACGGCATCGGCCGCTGGACGGCGGAGATGTTCCTCATCTTCTCCCTCGGCCGGGCGGACGTGTGGCCGGTCGGGGACTACGGCGTGCGCAAGGGCGTGCAGCGCTTGCTGGGCCAGAAGAGCCTGCCCGCGACGAGCCGCATGCAGCGGGTTGCCGAGCCGTGGAAACCCTACCGCAGCGCAGCCGCGTGGTACATGTGGAAGAGCCTGGACGGGGCGAAGGAGCCCGGCCTCCGTTAGGTGGCGTCCCGCAGCCCTCAAGGTTGCCCCGTCCCGAGGCTGGGCATGGCCGGGCGCTGGCCGGACGAACCCGCGTGGCTGCTCGTCGGCCTGGCGGGCGCGCTCCTATTCGGCGCCGTCGCGGAAGACGTGCTTGAGCATGGCCCGGAAGAGGAGCTGGTCCACCTCGACTCGGCCGCGGCGCACGTCGCGCAGCAGGTCGGCGGCGCGAGCCGGGCGGTGCTCGGCGACGTGAGCTGGCTCGGGAGCGTCGCCGTCATGGCCCCGCTCTTCACCGCCATCGTCGTGCTGCTCTGGTGGCGCGGCCGCCGGCACGCGGCGTGGCGCGTCGCGGTCCTGGTGCTGGTGCTGCAGACCGTGGTCGCGGCCGCGAAGCTCCTGGTCGCGCGGCCGCGGCCGGCCGATGCCGGGCTCTTGGAGCTCGCCGGCAGCTTCCCCAGCGGGCACACCGCGACCGCTGCGCTGCTCGCCTGCGTCGTCGTCTGGCTCATCCGGCGAGGGCACCGCCATCGAGCGACCCTGGGCTTGGTCGCGGTGGGGCTGGCGTGGGTGCTGCTCATCGGCGTGAGCCGGCTCGCCCTGGGGGTCCATTACCTGACGGACATCCTCGCGGGCTTCGGGCTCGGGCTCGCCGTGGGCGGTCTGGGCCTCGCGCTGCCGGAGGCGTGGTTCACTCGTAGCCCCAGAACTCCTCGTAGCGCACGCGCGCGGCCGGCACGCGCATCGCCCTGAGGGTCTCGACCATGTCCTCGACCATCTGCGGCAGGCCGCACAGGTAGTACATCGGCTCCCCGAGGCCGGAGCTGGCCTCTTCCAACAGCGCTCGGTCGATGCGACCGCGGCGCCCCTTCCACGAGGGGTCGCGCGTGACGGTGTGGGTGACGCGGAAGCGCGGGTTGGCTTTCTCCAGCGCATCGAGCTCCACCTTGTACGCGATCTCGGCCGCGCTGCCGTTGCTGTACACGAGGCGGACGTCGATGGGGAGCTTCTGGTCCGTGGCGAACTCCGCCATGCCCTTGAGGGGCGTGATCCCGATGCCGCCGGCGATGAGGACCGCGGGCCTCTTCGGGTCGAGCACGAAGTGGCCGTAGGGCCCGTCGATCTCCACCTCGTCCCCCGGCTTCAGCGCGGCGAAGGTGCGCTTCCACACGGAGCCGCTCGCGACGCGCGCGCCGAACTCCAAGTAGGGCTTCGTCGGGGAGCAGGCCAGGCTCATCGGGTACTCGATGCCGCCCTCGGGCGTGAACAGCTCCAGGCCGCAGAACTGGACGGGCGCGAACTCGAAGCCGCGCGGCTTCGCGATGCGGATGCTGTGGGTCGTGGGGGTCTGGCGCGCGTTGGCGAGGACCTCGCAGCGGGCGATCACGCTGGTGCCAACGCGCCCCCAGGCCTTCAAGACCGGGTTTCCAGCCGCTCAGTCCCGCACGATGTTCGTCGCGCGGGCTAGTACAAAGGAGGGACCGAGGAGCGCATCCCGGAGTAGGTTCGGTTTTCGGTCCCCTCCCCCGGAAACGGACTTGGGCCACGACCGCCCCTTCCCCTGCGTGAGCGCTCCGGCGGCCCGCATCCTTCCGCCCACGCAAGGCCCTGTGCGCAGCGTGTACGAGGTCTGCCGCCAAGTGCGGCACCTGCTCGAGCATGAGCCCGACCTCGGCCTGCTCTGGGTGCGCGGCGAGGTGAGCAACGTCCACGCACGCGGCCACGTGTACTTCACGCTCAAGGACACGCACGCCGAGCTGCCGTGCGTCATGTGGCGCACGGAGGCCGAGCGCCTCCCGTTCCGCATCGAGGAAGGCCTGGCCGTGGTCGTCCGCGGCCGCGTGACCTTCTACGAGCCCAAAGGCCGCATCCAGCTCTACGCCGACGAGGTCCATCCTGCCGGTCGCGGCGCGCTGCACCTGGCCTTCGAGCAGTTGAAGGAGCGCCTGGAGCGCGAAGGCTTGTTCGCGCCCGAGCGCAAACGCGACCTCCCACCGTGCCCAGCCCGCATCGGCGTGGTCACGAGCCTGCAAGGAGC
Organism: Halobacteriales archaeon; assembly: GCA_020201485.1. Classification (GTDB taxonomy): domain Archaea; phylum Thermoplasmatota; class SW-10-69-26; order JACQPN01; family JAIVGT01; genus JAIVGT01. The sequence continues at coordinate 2,389 of JAIVGT010000256.1, read as the reverse complement.
GGCGCTCGGTGACGTGCTGCGCGTCCTGAGCCACCGTTGGCCCCTGGCGAACGTCGTCGTGCGCGGCGTGCGCGTCCAGGGCGAGGGGTCGAGCCAGGAGGTGGCGCAGGCCATCCGCCTGTTCAACCGCCACGACGCCGCGGACGTGCTCGTCCTGGCGCGCGGCGGCGGGAGCATCGAGGACCTGTGGGCGTTCAACGAGGAGCCGGTGGCGCGCGCCATCCATGCCTCGCGCCTCCCCGTGGTCAGCGCCGTGGGCCACGAGACCGACGTCACCATCAGCGACTTCGTCGCCGACGCCCGGGCAGCGACGCCGAGCGCAGCCGCGCAGCTCGTCGCCCCGGATGCCGCGCAGGCCCGCGGACGCATCCACGACCTCCTCGGCCGCTGCGTCCTCGCCTTGGAGGCGAGCCTCGCTTCCGACGAGCATCGCGTCACCCGCCTCGCGGACCGCGCTGCGTTGCGCCAGCCCCTCCGTCTGCTCGAGCAGTGGCGCGCCCGCGTCGAGGATGCGGCCCGCCTGCTCCCACGCGCTGCCGCGCGCCGCGTCCAGGCGGCCGAGGATGCTGCCGGGCAGCAGGGCTTGCTCCTCGACTCCTACTCTCCCCTCCGCACCCTGGGACGCGGCTACGCCATCGTCAGCGTGCAAGGCCGTGTCGCGACTCAGGTCGCGCAGCTCCCGCCGGGCGAGCGCGCGCAGGTCCGGTTGGCGGACGGGGAGCGGGACGTGGTGGTGGCATGACGGGCACGGGTGCGTTCGAAGCCAAGCTGGGAGAGCTGGAGCAGGTGGTGCGAGCGCTGGAGGAAGGCGACCTGCCGCTCGAACAGGCGCTGGAGCGCTTCGAGCAAGGCGTGGCGCTCGTCCGCGACCTCCGCCAACGGCTCGACCAGGCGCGGCTGCGCGTCCAGCTGCTCCAGGAGGACGGCAGCCTGCGCGAGGCCCCGGAGCTGGTCCCCGGGTAGGCAACGCTCAAGTCCCGGAGCCGCATGGCCTCCCGTTGAAGCCCCTCGTCGCTGGGAACAACGTCTGCAAGGCGTTCGGCGCGCACCACATCCTCGACCACGCGAACTTCGTCGTGTACGAGGGCGAGAAGTGCGCCATCGTCGGGCCGAACGGCTCCGGCAAGAGCACGCTGTTCCGCCTCATCGCTGGCGTGTACCAGCCGGAGCTGGGCGAGGTGGCGGTGCGCGAGGGCGCGCGCGTCGGCTACATGCCCCAGATCCCGGATGTGGCCCCGGACCAGCTCGCGGCCGAGGTCCTCAAGGCCCCGACAGTCGAGATGCAGCGCCTGGAGCAGGACTGCGCCACCATCGAGGCGCAGATGGCCGAGCCGGGCTTCTGGGACCAGCCGGACAGCAACGCCATCATGCAGCGCTACGGCGAGCTGCAGGCCGCGCTCGCCCAGGAGCGGGCGAAGGGCCAGGCCATCGACAACCCCATCCTCAACGACCTCGGCATCACGGAGGAGGACCTGCAGCGCCCGTTCGGGGCGCTCAGCGGCGGGCAGAAGACGAAGGTGCTGCTGGCGCGCGCCCTCGCCCGCTACGAGCAGGCCGACGTGCTGATGCTCGACGAGCCGACGAACCACCTCGACATCGAGACCGTGGAGTGGGTCGAGGAACTGCTGCGCTCGTGCAAGGCCGCGGTGCTGCTCAGCGCCCACGACAAGTACCTCCTCGACAACACGTGCAGCAAGGTGCTGGAGGTCACGGAGAAGAAGGTCTACGAGTGGGAGGGCAACTACTCAGCGTACCGCGAGCAGCGCGCCCACCTGCAGGCGGCGTTCGATGCGAAGAAGCGCCGCGACCGCGCGGAGCTGGAGCGGCAGCTCGCCATCATCCAGGAGATCAAGCGCCGCAACCGGTTCGACGCCCAGGCGCAGAGCAAGGCGACGCGGTTGGAGACGGCGAAGCGGCAGATGGACGAGATCCCCGACCGGGCGAACCAGTCGAGCAAGAAGGCCATGCGCCTGCGCTTCGAGGCCAGCCACAAGAGCAGCAACGAGGTCCTGAGCTTGGAGGGCGTGGCGAAGAGCTTCCAGGGGCGCAAGCTGTTCAGCGACGTCGACCTGGAGGTCGTGAAAGGCGACAAGGTCGCCTTGGTCGGCGCGAACGGCGCGGGCAAGACGACCCTCCTGCGCATCCTCGACGGCGAGGTCAAGCCGGACAAGGGCACGGTGCGCGTCGCGCCCGGCGTGCGCCTGGGCTACTTCGACCAGCAGCACGAGGGTCTGGAGCCGCACCGCACGCTGCTCGCCGAGGTGAAGGACGCGCGCCAAGGCATGGAGGACAGCGAGGCCCGCGCCCTGCTCGGGCGTTTCCTGTTCCGGGGCGAGGACGCGTTCAAGGAGGTGCGCATGCTCAGCGGCGGCGAGCGCGCGCGCATGGC
>JAIVGT010000255.1 GCA_020201485.1 Halobacteriales archaeon | reverse complement strand
AGGTGCTCTTCGCCCCGTCCGCGTGCCAGATGTCGAAGTCGTGCTCGGCGCGCACCCGCTGCCAGCCCGAGGGCTCGAGGTCGCCCTCGGCGACGATGGTGTGCCCGAGGCGGTTGGCGCTCTCCCAGCCCAGGGTGGTGTTGACCTCGCCCAGGCGCAGGGTGAGGTTCACGCGCGGGCTGCCTTCGGCGAGGCGCATCCAGAACTTGAACTGGGGGAAGCTCGTGCGCTGGTCGTCCATGCTCAGGTGCAGGGGCAGGCCGCCGTCCTGGCGCAGGGTCACGACCCCGTCCTCGCCGTGGCCGCGGATGGTGAGCGCGGCGCCATACTCGGTGCGCACGACGCCGAAGTCAACCGGGGCGCCGAAGGAGCGGAGCTGGATGCGCACCGGGTTCCCGGCGCCATCCGAGGGCAGGGGCAGGTCGAGCTCGTAGGGCCCGTCGCCCAGGGGGCGGAGGGTGATGGTCCAGGTGTGGTCGATGCGCTCCGTGTGCGCATCCCGCTGCTGGAGGTAATAGGCCCCGACCGCGCCGGCGGCGCCGGCCGTGACGAGCACGGCGAGCAACAGCGCCCAGGTCAGCCTGCCCTTCCCCACGCTGCGCCTCGGGTGCCTGGTCCCCTGGGAGCCTCATAAGCGTTCTGGCCCACCCCTGTCCGCGTCGCGCGCTGGGCGAGGCGCGTCCAAGGCGCGGGCTTAAGGCCTGCGTCGAGGGTGCGCGCGCGATGTGGTCGGAGGACGCCCTGGCCCGGCTCCGGGACTCGCGCGCCCGATGGCAGCGCAGCTTCGACGCGAGCGCCGCGCAGGGGCAGCGGGAGGAGCCGTTCGTCACGCAGAGCAGCACGCCCGTGCCCCCGCTGGTCACGCCCCTCGACCTCGAGGACCACGACCCGCAGCGCGAGGGCTTCCCCGGCCAGGCGCCGTACACGCGCGGCATCCACCCCACGATGTACCGGGGCAAGCTGTGGACGATGCGGCAGTACGCCGGCTTCGCCAGCGCCGAGGAGAGCAACGCGCGCTACCACCAGCTCCTGAAGGCGGGTCAGACGGGGCTGAGCGTGGCCTTCGACCTGCCGACGCAGATCGGCCTCGACCCCGATGACCCGCGCAGCCTGGGGGAGGTGGGCAAGACGGGGGTGAGCATCGCGCACGCCGGCGACATGCAGCGCCTGCTGCACGGCCTGCCGCTCGGCGAGGTGAGCACGAGCATGACCATCAACGCCCCGGCCAGCGTCCTGCTCAGCTACTACGTGGTCGCCGGGGAGCGGCAGGGCGTGCCGAGCGCGGAGCTCGAGGGCACGGTGCAGAACGACATCCTCAAGGAGTACATGGCGCGGGGCACGTACATCTTCCCGCCCGGTCCGAGCATGCGGCTCACCGTGGACCTGATGCAGTGGTGCGCGGAGCACGTGCCGAAGTGGAACACCATCAGCATCAGCGGGTACCACATCCGCGAGGCGGGCTGCACGGCCGCGCAGGAGCTGGCCTTCACCCTGGCGGATGGCATCGCCTACGCGCAGGCGGCGCAGGAGCGCGGCCTGGGCGTGGACAGCTTCGCCCCGCGGCTGAGCTTCTTCTTCAACGCCCACAACGACCTGTTCGAGGAGGTGGCGAAGTTCCGCGCCGCGCGCCGGATGTGGGCGCGCATCATGACCGAGCGCTTCCAGGCCAAGGACCCGCGCTCCCGGCTGTGCCGCTTCCACGTCCAGACCGCGGGCAGCTCGCTGACGGCGCAGGAGCCGGAGAACAACGTGGTGCGCGTCGCCGTGCAGGCGCTCGCCGCGGTCTTGGGCGGCGCGCAATCGCTGCACACGAACGCCATGGACGAGGCGCTCGCTTTGCCCACGCAGAAGGCCGCGCGCATCGCCCTGCGCACGCAGCAGGTCATCGCCCAGGAGAGCGGCGCGCCGAACGTCGTGGACCCGGCGGGCGGCTCCTATTACCTGGAGTGGATGACCGACCAGCTGGAGGAGGAAGCCTGGGAGCTCATCGGGCGCATCGACGGGATGGGCGGCATGCTGCGCGCCATCGAGCGCGGCTGGCCGCAGCGCGAGATCCAGGCGAGCGCGTACCGGTGGCAGCGCGAGGTGGAGGACGGGGAGCGCGTCGTCGTGGGCGTGAACCGCTACCAGACGGAGGAGGCGCGCGCGCCGGAGCTGCACCGCATCGGCAAGGACCTGGAGGGCAAGCTCGTGGCCCAGCTCCACGCGCACCGCGCGGCGCGCGACGGGCACGCGAGCGAACGCGCCCTCCGTGCCCTGCGGAGCGCGGCGGAGGGCGATGCGAACCTGCTCCCGCCCATCCTCACCGCTGCGCGCGCCGGCTGCACGACGGGCGAGACGTGCAACGCGATGCGCGAGGTCTTCGGGGAATACCAGGCCCCGGCCGACGTGTGACCGCGCGCGGGACGCACCCGGTGTGCGCGGCAAGCCGGCGCTGCAGGACGAAGGGAACTCTGGCCGGAGCCGGCCGGGCAAGTAGGGGCGGCGCGCTCGGCCGTGCATGGCGAAGCGCATGCGCATGGAGCCGATGCGCGCCCAGGCCGGGAAGCCGGCGAAGGCGCGGCCCGAGGTCCGGAGCTGGCTCCAGGGCTTCCTCCTGGAATAGCTTCAAGGCCGGCGCGCACGCTTGCCGCCGCGTGCACCTGCGCAAGCTCGACCACATCGGCATCGCCGTCCCGGCCCTGGCCGAGGCGCGCGCGTTCTGGGAAGGCAAGCTCGGCCTGCACGCGAAGGGCGAGGAGGACGTGCCGAGCCAGCGGGTGCGCGTGTGCTTCCTGCCCATCGGCGAGTCGAAGCTCGAGCTGCTCGAGCCGACCAGCCCGGACAGCACCATCGCCAAGTTCCTGGAGAAGCGCGGCCCGGGGCTGCACCACGTCGCGTTCGAGGTGCCGGACATCCGTGCCGCGCTCGCCGAGGCCAAGGCCCAGGGCATCCAGCTCATCGACCAGGAGCCGCGACCGGGAGCGGCGAACAAGCTCGTCGCCTTCCTCCACCCGCGCGACACGGGCGGCGTGCTCACGGAGCTCGTCCAGCCGGCACCCAAGGCCTGACCGGCCCGCCGCGCAGCCATCTTCCAACGCCGCAGCCGCAACGCTCATATGGCCAGGATATACCTCTTGCCCATAGGTACCTCCTTGGCCGAGGACGTGGGCCGCTGGGCGCGGGAGTTCCGCAAGGGCAGCACGCGCCTCGCCATCCTCCAGCTCGTGAGCGAGCGGGAGCGGTACGGGTACGAGATCATCACCGCCATCCGCGACCGCACGAAGGGCGTGCTGGAGCTGGCGGAGGGCAACGTGTACCCGCTGCTCCACGCGCTCGAGGCGGAGGGGCACATCACGAGCTCGTGGCGCGAGGTCGAGCCGGGCGTGCCGCCGAGGAAGTACTACCGCATCACCGCCGCCGGGCGCGAGCACCGCGCGATGCTGGCGAAGGAGTGGAAGGAGCACGTGGGCGCGATGGCGCGAATCCTGGAGCGTGACTGAGCATGCAGATGACGACCGAAGCCCGGGGATGGCTCGACGCCACCGTGCGCCGCATCCTGGCGCGGCACGTCCTGGGCGACCCCGAGCGCTCCGGCATCACGTACGAGCTCATGAGCCACCTGCACGCCGTCGCCGAGGAGCGCGCCGCGGCCGCCGGCCGCACCGAGGTCACGCGCGAGGACCTCGAAGCCGCGCACGCCAAGGCGGGCGGGGACGACGGGCTCGCCGCGGCGTTCGTGCAGCCGCTGGCGAAGCCGCTGGTGCGCGCGCCGCTCCTGCCCCGCGCTGGCGCGTTCCTCATCGACGCGCTGCTCATCGGCATCGGCCTGGTGTTCATCCACATGACGCTGCAGGCGCTGCTCCTGCCCCTCTTCGGCGGCGGGGGCGTGGCGTACGACGCCGGCCACACGTTCCCGCGCGACGCGACGCACGGCTGGTTCGCCTTCCTGCCCTGGGGCTACCACGACCCGACGATGGGCCTCGTCGGGCAGGGCATCATCGCCCTGGCAAGCAGCGCGTTCGTCCTCGGCTACTTCACCTGGACGGAGGGCAGCGAGGGCCGCTCCCTCGGCAAGCGCGCCCTGGAGCTGCGCGTGGTGCGCGTGGACGGCAAGCCCATGACGTACCGCGAGGGCTTCATCCGCAACCTGGTGAAGGTCTCGCCCATCTTCCTCGCCCTCGACGCGCTGCTCATGCTCGTGGCGTCGCCCGAGCGCCGTCAGCGCATGAGCGACCGCGTCGCCGAGACCATCGTCGTGCGGGGGTGAGCGCCACGGCTCACGCCTCGCCGCCCGCCACCATCGCCACGTAGGGCGCGGCGCTCGTGATGATCTTGCTCTCCGCCTTGCGCACGTGCTCCTCGAAGGTCGTGCGCGGCACCTTGCGCCGGCGGGCGATGTCCTCGGTGCGCACCTTGCGCGGCACGCGGTAGTAGCCCTGCTCGACCGCCGCGCTGAGCGCCGCGGCCTGCTTCGGGGTGAGGTCGCCGAACAGCTCGTTCGCCGGGACCATGAAGTGGTGGGCCAGCAGGCCGGTGGTGAGCTTGCGCTTGCTCGTCATCTCCACCTTGCCCCGCTTCGCCAGTGCGGTGAAGATGGGCTGCAGCTTGCGCTCCTCCATGGCGACGAGGCGGTAGTGCTCCCAGCCGCCGCGGTAGATGACGGGGTACAGGGGCAGGGCGTGGTTGCGCTCGAACATCCCCTCCATCGTCCAGCCCTTGCGGCGGCAGTAGCACTCCATCATCACCGTGCGGGGCATGGGCCCGTCCGGCACGGCCGCGCCGTGCTCCCGCACGAGCGCGGCGAAGTCGCGGCGGAAGGCCTCGCTCAGCTCCTCCGGCGGGGTCTGCACCTCCAGGACCTCGACGCGGAAGTTGCACCAGTGGGCGAGCGTGACCTCGGGGTGCTTGATGGAGAGCCGGTTGACCTTGCACCCGTGCTGGAAGCGGAAGCCCACCTGGAGCATGAGGCTCCATGGCCCGGCGTGGGCATCATGCTTGGCCCGGCAAACGACGGCCGTCATATGGCGGCCCGGTTTCGGGGTGCCGGCGCATGACGGGCCAAGGGACTTCGCCGCGGGCGGTCATCGGGCCGCGTGAAGCCTCGGTGCGATGCGCGGCAGGCATGGAGCGTGCCGGCGCGGGTTCCGGTCGATTGGCGCGACCAGGCGGGGACCGCCCGGCAAGTTCCAGCCATTCGCAGCGAAGACGCTCCGTTTTCGATTCGCATGACTTTTATTTCTTCGAATCGTCAGCCTCCTGCCAACCCTTATGCTCTCTGCGCGAGTCACTTGCCTGGAGGGATGCGATGAAGCTGGACCGCACGCAGGCGCTCGTCCTGGCCGCCTTCGCCGCCGTGTACGTCATCTGGGGCGCGACCTACCTCGGCATCCGCATCGCCATCGGCAGCATGCCGCCGCTCTTCATGGCCGGCACGCGCTTCCTCGTGGCGGGCGGCGTGCTGTACGCGTTCCTCCGCCTGCGCGGCGCGGGCCGGCCGACGCGCGCCCACATTGGCAGCGCGGTCGTGACCGGCTTCCTCATGCTCGTCATGGGCAACGGCGGCGTGACCATCGCCGAGCAGACGGTGGACTCGGGCATCGCCGCGCTCATCGTCGCGCTCGTCCCGGTGTGGATGGCGGCGATGGAGGCGGCGCGCAGCAGGATGCTCCCTGGCCGGCGCGTCCTCGGCGGCCTCGCGCTCGGCGTGGCCGGCATCGCGCTCCTCCTCGGCCCCGGCCAGCTCAGCGGCGCGCGCATCGGCCCGGGCGCGTTGCTCATCGTCCTCGGCACGATGTGCTGGAGCGCCGGCTCCCTCTGGGGCCGCGCCGCTCCGAGGCCCAGCTCGCCCCTCCTCGGCACGGCGCTGACGATGCTCACCGGCGGCGCGCTGTTCACCCTGCTCAGCCTGGCGACGGGCGACGCGGCGCGCTTCGACCTCGCGGCCGTGACGGCGGAGGCGTGGCTGGCCTGGGCGTTCCTCGTCGTGCTCGGCAGCATCGTCGCGTTCAGCGCGTACGTCTGGCTCCTGCAGCAGGTCCCGGCGGCGCGCGTCGCGACCTACGCCTTCGTGAACCCCGTCGTCGCCGTGCTCCTGGGCTGGGCCTTCGCCGGCGAGGCCATCGGCCCGCGCACGCTCGCCGCGGCCGGGCTCATCGTGGGCGG
>JAIVGT010000254.1 GCA_020201485.1 Halobacteriales archaeon | reverse complement strand
TCCCTGACCCGGGCGAGCTCTCCGTCCTCCCGGATGCCGGCGAGCAGCCGGAGGCGCTCGTGCCGACGCAGGTGGGCGTGCCCGACGCGCCGCCGGAGCTGCCGCCGGGGGACCCGAGCGCGGAACCGGAGCCGTCGTCCCTCGCCCCGCCTGCGGACCCTCCCGCCGTCCTCGGCGATGCCGCGCAGTCCGCCGGCGACGCGTTCCAGGACGCGACCGGCCTCCCGCTTCCGGGCAGCCCGCCGGGACCCGAGGGCGGCCCCCAGGCGACCGCTCCCGCGGCTCCGACGAACTTGCGCGTGACGGCCGGGAACGCGCAGGCGAGCCTCGCGTGGAGCACGCCGGCGAGCGATGGCGGCTCGGCCATCACGGGCTACGACGTGTACCGCAGCGAGGCGGGCGGCAGCGAGGCCTTGGTCAAGGCCCTGGGCGCGGTGCGCGCGTTCACCGACACCGCCCTGACGAACGGCCACGCGTACGCGTACCGGGTGAGCGCGGCCAACGCCGCGGGCGAGGGCGCGAAGAGCGCCGCGGTCAGCGCGACGCCCAGCGTCGGCAGCAACCAGAACAACAACGGCGGCAACGGCGGCGGCGGCAACGGCGGCGGCAGCAACGGCGCGGGCAGCGGCTCGCGCAGCACGGGCACCGACCCCTTCGCCGGCTCCGGCGCGCACGGCAACGGGAGCGCCGCCGGCGCGAGCGTCGGCGTGGGCTCGGTGCGCGGGCCGCCGGGCGGCACGTCCGCGTCCCCTTCGAGCGAGGTCGTCGCGGACAGCAGCGAGGGCGGCTCGCTCGCGACCGCGGCCGGGACGAGCCTGGGCTTCGCCCCGGAGGTGCCGGTCCTGCTGTACGTGGGCGGGCTGGCCATCCTCGTGCTCGGCGGGCGCTACGTCATGGTGCAGCGCGGCCGGGCCGACGGCGACGCCGAGGTCGCGGCGGACGAGAAGTAGGCGGCTCTCGGCTCGCATCCGTCACGGCGCGGGCTGCCACAGCTCGATGCGGTTCCCCTCCGGGTCCTCGACCCAGCCGAAGTCCCCGACGCCTTCCATGGTCTCGCGCGGCTTGACCTGGCGGATGCCTGCGGCAGCCAGCTCGGCCAGGAGGTCGTCCAAGTCGTCGACGCGCAGGTTCAGCATGAAGGCCTGCGGCCCTCCGAAGTAGTCGGTGTCGCGCGCGAATGCGCCGAACACCAGGGGTCCGGCCTGGGTCATCGTGGCCCCACCGTTGACGAGCCCGAAGTGCTCGTGGTACCAATCGCCCAGCGCCTCGGGGTCCTCGGCCCGTAGGAAGATGCCTCCGACGCCCTGCACGTGCATGCGCACGCCAACCAACGCGGGCTATTTCAAGGCATGGCGGCTTGGGTTTCCAGAAGCGGGCCCCATCCGATGCTCCCCCAGCGGCGCGTGGAACGGATGCAGGGGCCGAGGGACGCATCCACGCCCGTAATTCTTACATAGAAGCGCTTTCCTACGCCGCGCGATGGCCCCTTGGCTCTGGCAGCGGTGGCGGACCGAGCGCCAGCGGAGCAAGGACCTCCTCGCCCGCGCCCAATGGCTGCAGGCCGAGCTGGAGAACGTACGCAAGCAGCACGAGCGCGAGCGGTCGCAGGCCGGGGAGCGCGCCGTGGAGCAAGCCTTCGTGCGCCTGTTCCCCACGCTCGACGCCTGCGACGCGGCGAGCGGGCAGCCCGGCGTGGGCCTGCTCGCGGCGGAGCTGGGCAAGGCGCTCGCCGCCGAGGGGCTGGGCCGCATCGCGCCCGCGGAGGGAGCAAGCTTCGACCCGCGGCTCCACGAGGCGGTGCAGCGCGAGGCGCGCCCCGCCGCGACGGGCGAGCGGCACGGCCTGGTCGTGGCGCGCTGCCTGCGCGCCGGCTACACGCACCGCGGCCGCGTCCTGCGGCCGGCCATGGTCCACGTCCTGGAACTCACGGAGGCAACGCAATGAGCAAGATCATCGGCATCGACCTGGGCACGAGCAACAGCGCGGCAGCGGTCATGATGGGCGGCAGGCCGAGCATCGTCCCGAGCGCGGAGGGCACGAGCCTCGGCGGCAAGGCCTTCCCGAGCGTGGTCGCCTTCACCAAGGACGGCCAGCTCCTCGTCGGCGAGCCGGCGCGGCGGCAGTGCGTGACGAACCCCGAGGGCACGGTCCTCGCGGCGAAGCGCAAGATGGGCAGCGCGCACCAGTACCGCATCCACGGCAAGACCTTCACGCCGCAGCAGGTGAGCGCCTTCCTCCTGCAGAAGATCAAGCGGGACGCCGAGGCGTCCCTCGGCGAGCCGGTGAGCAAGGCCGTCATCACCGTGCCGGCGTACTTCAACGACAACCAGCGGCAGGCGACGAAGGACGCGGGCGAGATCGCCGGCCTGGAGGTCGTGCGCATCATCAACGAGCCCACCGCGGCCGCGCTCGCCTACGGCCTGGACAAGACGCAGGACACGCGCATCCTCGTCTTCGACCTCGGCGGCGGCACGCTGGACGTGACCATCCTCGAGCTGGGCCAAGGCGTGTTCGAGGTGCAGAGCACGAGCGGCGACACGCAGCTCGGCGGCACGGACATGGACAACGCCCTCGTCGCCTGGGCCCTGGCCGAGTTCCAGCGCACGGAAGGCGTGGACGTGCGCAGCGACCCCACGGCCCTGGCGCGCGTGCGCGAGGCCGTGGAGCGGGCGAAGATCGAGCTCAGCACGACCCTCACCACCGAGGTCAACATCCCGTTCCTGCACAACGACGCCAAAGGCCCGAAGCACCTGCAGGTCCCGCTCAGCCGGGCGAAGCTCGAGGAGCTCGTGCGACCCATCATCGAGCGCTGCCGCCGGCCGGTCGAGCAGGCCCTGGCGGATGCCAAGCTGCGCCCGGCCGACGTCGGCCACGTCGTGCTCGTCGGCGGCCCGACGCGCATGCCCGTCGTGCAGCAGTTCGTCGAGCAGCTCCTGGGCAAGAAGGCCGAACGCGGCGTGGACCCCATGGAGTGCGTCGCGCTCGGCGCGGCCATCCAGGCGGGCGTGCTCGGCGGCGAGGTCAAGGACCTCCTGCTCCTGGACGTGACCCCGCTGAGCCTGGGCATCGAGACGCTGGGCGGCGTGTGCACGAAGCTCATCGAGCGCAACACGACCATCCCCACGCGCAAGGGCCAGGTGTTCAGCACCGCCGCGGATTTCCAGACCACGGTCACCGTGCACGTGCTGCAAGGCGAGCGCGCCATGGCCAAGGACAACGTCAGCCTCGGCCGGTTCGACCTCGCCGGCTTGCCCGCCGCGCCGCGCGGCATCCCGCAGATCGAGGTCAGCTTCGACATCGACGCCAGCGGGATCGTCAAGGTGACGGCGCGCGACCTGGCGACGAAGAAGGAGCAGAGCCTGACCATCACCGCCCCGCAGCGCCTGGGCGACAAGGAGAAGCAGCGCATGGTGGACGAGGCGGAGCGCTTCGCCGAGGAGGACGCGCGGCTCCGGGAGCTGGCCGAGGCGCGCAACGCCGCCGACACGCTCGTCTACCACGCCGAGCGCACGATGGTCGAGCTCGCCGACCAGCTCGCGAAGGAGGACCACGACGCCGTGGACGGCGCGGTGAAGGAGCTCAAGGCGCTCCTCGCCCAGCCCGAGCCCAACGCGTCCGACCTGCAGAAGGCCACGGAGCGGCTGCAGCGCGTCGTGGGCGAGGCGGCGGCCAAGGTGTATGCGAAGCAGGGCGCGGCGCAGGCCCAGCCCGGTTCCGAGGCGGACGCCGGGCCCTCGCGCTTCGACGACCAGCCGGAGGGGTTCAAGGCGCGCGTCCGGGACCCGGACGAGCAGCAGGACTGAGCGATGGGCACGCCCCGCGACCATTACGACGTCCTCGGTCTGCCGCGCACCGCCAGCCCGGACGAGGTCAAGAAGCGCTACCGCCAGCTCGCGCTGGAGCTGCACCCCGACCGCAACCCGGACCCGGCGGCGCAGGAGCGCTTCAAGGAGATCAACGAGGCCTACGCCGTGCTCAGCGACGCGGAGAAGCGCGCCGTGTACGACCGCTTCGGGCACGGCGGCGTGGACCAGCGCTGGGCCACGCCCGAGGACCTGTTCCGCGGCGTGGACTTCGAGGAGCTGTTCCGGGGGAGCGGGCTCGACGAGATCTTCGGCAACCTGTTCAGCGGCGCGTTCGGCGGCGGGGGGCAGCGCCGCGGGCGGAGCATCCAGGTCGAGGTCGAGCTCAGCCTGGAGGAGGTGGCGCAGGGCGCGCGGCGCACACTCGAGCTGGAGCGGCTCGCCGGGTGCGGCACGTGCGGCGGCAGCGGTGCAGCGCCCGGCACGCAGCGCCAGGCGTGCGGGACGTGCCGCGGCTCCGGCCAGCAGCGCGTGTCGCGCGGCGGCCTGGGCATCCAGTTCGTGAGCACGATGCCCTGCAGCGCCTGCCGCGGCCAGGGCTCGGTCGTCACCAGCCCGTGCAAGGCGTGCAAGGGCGACGGCCGCGTGCGCCGGGAGGCCGAGGTGGACCTGGACTTCCCGCCCGGCATCGAGGACGGGGCGGCGCTGTCGGTGCGGGGCGCGGGCGAGGCCGGGCCGGCAGGCGCTCCGGCCGGCGACCTGCTCGTGCAGGTGCGCGTCGCGCCGCACGCGCGCTTCGAGCGGCGCGGCCTCGACCTGCTGGCGAGCCTGCAGGTGCCGTTCCACGTCGCCGCCTTGGGCGGCGCTGCGGACCTGCAGCTGCTCGACGGAAGCGCGGAGAAGGTCCAGGTCGCGCCCGGGACGCCCGGGGGCACGGTCCTGACCTTGGAGCGCAAGGGCCTGCGCGACGCGCGCGGAAGGAGGGGCGACCTGCACGTGCTGCTCGACGTCGCCGTGCCGCAGCGCGTGAGCCCGCGCGCGCGGGAGCTGCTCACGGAGCTGGCGCAGGAGCTGGGTGAGGGAGCGCCGCGCAAGGGCAAGCTGAAGGGCGCGTGGGGCAAGCTGGGGAAGCGCGACTAACGGCGCGCCTTCGCCTGCGGGGCTTCGGCCTCGGGCCCGCGCATCTTCTCGAGGAGCCCGGTGAGCTGGCGCACCTCGGCCGTGGTCAGCCGGCCGAAGCCCTCGGCGAGCGCCTCGGCCACCGCCCCTTCGAACTCCCGGAACAGGGCCTTGCCCTTCGGGGTGAGCTCGACCTGCACGCTGCGCCGGTCCTCCGCGACGCGCACGCGCCGCGCGTAGCCCAGCTCCTCCAGCCGGTCCAGGATGCCGGTCATCGTGGCGGGCGTGACCCCGAGCATGTCGGCGAGCGTGCCGGCGCTGCACGCGCCGCGCTCGTTCACGCACTGCAGGCTGATGCCCTGGGGCACGGTCAGGCCGTGCTCGGCGAACGCTTCCCGCATGCAGGCGCGGACCTGCTTGCCCACCATCCACAGGGCCTGCCGGGCGCGTTCCTGCTCGGGCGTGGGGGGCTCGGCCACGTGCAGCCGAAGCCGGGGCGGGCGCATGAACGTTTGCTTCCGAACCGTTCGCCCCCGAATCGTTAGGACACAAACTATATGCCCCTGCCCTGCCTCGCCCCTCCGTGGCGCGCAGCGCGAAGAAGATCCTGTCGAAGGAGCAGAAGGACCACCGCATGGTCCTCGCCGGGCTCATGCTCGGCATCCTCCTGGCCAGCCTGGACCAGACCATCGTCGGCACGAGCCTGTTCCGCATCGTGCAGGAGGTGGGCGGAGCGGACCGCTTCACCGGCGTCGTCACGGCCTACCTGCTGAGCAGCACCATCTTCATCCCCCTCGCCGGCAAGATGGGCGACCGCGTCGGCCGCCGCACCGTGTTCCTGGTGAGCATGGGCGTGTTCCTCGTCGGCAGCATGCTGTGCGGCATCGCGCAGAACATCGACGAGCTCATCCTGTTCCGCTTCCTGCAGGGCGTGGGCGCGGGCGGGCTGTTCCCCGTGGCCTTCGCCGCCGTCGCGGACATGTACCCGCCGAGCGAGCGCGGGAAGATCCAGGGCGCGATGGGCGCGGTGTTCGGCCTGAGCGCGGTCATCGGCCCGCTCCTCGGCGGCTACCTCGTGGACAACGTCGGCTGGCGCTGGGTGTTCTACGTGAACCTGCCCGTGGGCATCCCGGCCATGCTCATCACGTTCAACCACTTCGCCCGCGCCCAGCCGCAGAAGGACAAGCCCCTCGACGTCGCCGGCGCGCTCGCCATGACCGCGGCCCTTTCCGGCATCG
>JAIVGT010000253.1 GCA_020201485.1 Halobacteriales archaeon | reverse complement strand
GAGATAGACGATGAGGTAGAGCTGGCCCGGGCCCTGCCCGCCGAGCATGCTCATGATGCTCATCATGACCATGAGGAACAGCGGCCCGGCGACGGCGCTCGTGACGTAGGTCTCGGCCATGAGGCCCATCGTGTCCACGAACATCTTCTGCTCCTGCCGGTTCTCCATCATGTAGCGCTGGGCCTTGGCGGCGAAGTAGAGCTGCAGGTCCCCGCCGCTGCTGAAGGTGGTGATGGCCCCTTGCAGGAGCTCGGCGAAGCGCTGGCTCGGCGTGCGGGCGATGGCGCGCTTGAAGGCGGTGACCGTGTCCTTGCCGAAGAGGTGGATGTCGCGGTAGATGGCCTCGGCCTCGGCCGCGACCTCGCCGTAGATGCGCTGCTCGCCCAGCGACTTGAAGATGGTGTCCACGTTCACGCCGGCGCTCGCCATGGCGGCGATGTAGTTGAGCGCGTAGGGCAGGCGGAGGTCGATGTCCTTGCCGCGCGCCTTCGCCCTCGCCCGCGGGCTGGCGACGACGCCGGCATAGCCCGCGGCTCCGGCGATGAACGGGGCCAGGCCGAAGAGGAGAAGCATCGTCACCGCCAGCCGCACGTGGAGCGCGGGGAGCATGACGCCGAGCAGGAACACCGTGGCCATGGCCGTGCTCATGGCGCTGATGATGCCGACGAGCAGCGCCGTGCTCTGCAGCGCCTCCGGGCGCACGCCGGTGCGGGCCTTGCGCAGCGCCTCCTCGAGCTTGACGTCGATGGAGCGGCTGGTGAAGACCTTGCCGAAGATGCGGAAGCTCGTGCGCTGGAACTCGGTCATGCCGCGCTTCTTCACCGGGCCCTTCTTCTTCGTCCCCAGCTGCGCCCGGGGGAACTTCACCGTGTCGAGCGGCGTGACCATGGGCGTGGCGTAGGCGGGGGCCTCGCTCTCCGCCTTCACGTCCTCGGACGTCGGGGGCTGGGGCGGGCCGGGCTCGGCCTCGGGCTCGGCCTGGGGTGCGGGCTTGTGCAGGAGCTTCACGCGCTCCCTCCCGGCTTCCTCGGCGGGCGCACGTCCTCGTTCGGGGGCGGGCGGGCCTCGGCCAGGGCCTGCTCGGCCGCGGCCTCGAACTGCTGCACCATGGCCTCGACCTCGGCCTCGTGCGGCTGCAGGGCGGACTCGAGCGCGGGCGGGAGCGCCGGGGCCTGCGCGGCGGGCGGCGGGCTGGGCGCAGGGCTGGCTCCGGCCTTGCCGATGCCGGCGATGAGGTCGCCGACGAGGAGCGGCGGCTGCGCGCCGGGCCCGGCCTGCGTCGGGTCGAGCACCGTGCTGCGGATGAACTTCAGCAGCGCGTCCGGCTCCTTGTAGTAGGCCGTGATGACCTTGGCCACGGCGCGGAAGTCGCGCACGTCGCGGTCGATGAGCCAGCGGATGATCTCCTTGCGGTTGTCCCACTCCGTGCGCATCTGCTCCGGGGTCCAGTTGCGCTCCGCCTGGATGCGCTCCAGCACGTAGCTCACGCCGCTGTACTCGAACAGGTCCGTCGCCGGGTTCCACAGGAACACGGTGTTGGTCAGGATCTCCTTCGTGTGCGGGTCCAGGCCCACGATCTCGACCAGCTCCTTCGTGCGCCGGACGCGCTTGCCGTTGATGCGCGTCTGGATCTGCACGCTCACCACGTCGAGCGACTCGAGCAGGGTGCGCGGGATGTTGATGGGCTCGCCTTCCAGGCGGTGGATGACCGCCTCCACGCTGTCGGCGTGCATCGTGCCGTACGCCGTGTGCCCGGTGGCCATGGCCTGGAAGAGCGTGAAGGCCTCCTGGCCGCGCACCTCGCCGACCAGGATGTACTCCGGGCGCTGCCTCAGGGCGGCCTTGAGCAGCGTGAACATGTCGATCTCGCCCGCCTGGCGGCCCTTGTCGTCGCGCGGGCCGAAGCCGCTGCGGGTGATGCCCGGGATCCAGTTCGGGTGGGGCAGGTTGATCTCGCGCGTGTCCTCGATGCTGACGATCTTCATCGTCGGCGGGATGAAGAGCAGGATGGCGTTGAGCGAGGTCGTCTTGCCGCTCGCCGTGCCGCCGGCATAGATGCTGCTCGCGCCGTACTGCACGGCCAGCCACCAGTAGGCGAGGAGGTCGGCGCTCATCGTGCCGAAGCGCACCAGGTCGGGGGGCGTGAACGGCACCTGCTTGAACTTGCGCACGGTGAACGTGCTGCCGCAGCTCGTCACCTCGTCGCTGAGCGAGCTGTTCAGGCGGCTCCCGTCCGGGAGCGTGGCGTCGAGCAGGGGCTCGGCGATGCTGATGTGCTTGCCCGAGCGCTGCGCCAGGCTGATGACGAAGCCGTCGAGCGCCTCGTCCGTCATGAACTGCACGTTGCTCTTCAGCGACTCGTGCTGGCGGTGGTACATGAACAGCGGGACGTGCGGGCCGTCGCAGCTGATGTCCTCGATCTGGTCGTCCTTCATCATGGCGTCGATGAGGCCGAAGCCGAGGAAGTCGCGCTCGACGAAGTACAGGAGCTTGGCCTTGCTCTGCTCCTCGAGCAGGATGCTGTAGTCGTACATGATCTGGTTCACGTGCTCGAGCAGCACGGCTTGGGCCTGCTTGTCGTTCAGGGCGCTGAGCGGGATCTCGATGACGTCCACGAGCGTGTCCTCGAGGAAGGCCAGGATGCGCTGCTCGCGCTCGCTCAGGGGCGGCTCGAGGACGTTGTACACCGTCTCGTGCTGCTCCACGTCCTTGACGATGCGGACCCAGGCGAACGGCATGTTCACGGGGTAGATGTCCACCTCGCGCTCGCTCGCCTTCAGCGGGGGCTTCCACGCCGGGCCCTTGCCGTCGGGGGCCATGGGGACCACCGCGACCGGGTGCTCCGCGGGCTTGGGGGTCTCGTCCCCGGCCTGGGCGTCCTTTTTCGCCCGGCGGAACAGCCCCTTCGTCTTCGCGGGGGGAGCCTCGCCGGCCGCGGGCGCGGCCTCCGGCCGGGCCTTCTTGCCGAGAAGGCCGGTCTTCGGCTTGCCCTCCGGCTGGTCCGCGGCGAAGCGGTCCTCGCCCTCGGCGTGCAGGAGGACGTCGTCGCCCTCGACGCTCGCCGTGAGCTTCATGCCGCCCGGGATGCCGAGCCGGGCGAGCAGCTTGTCGCGGGCCTTGCCCTGGACCTTCCCCAGGGCCTTGGCCGGGTCCTGCGCCACGCCGGGCTTCAGCTTCGCGCCGCTGGCCTCGAGGGCGGATGCGAACTCGCTCCGCGGGATGCGCTTGTCCATGGTCCACCTAGATGCTGATGGTGATGCTCTTCCAGCCCGTGCTCGTCGTCGCGTACTGCACCTTCACGTAGCCCTGGCTGCCGTACACGGTGCCGGCGAGGTGCAGGCCGAGCGCCTCGACCTGGAACGCGTCGCTCTGCGCCGTGGCCTTGCCGTCGCTCGTGTTCGCCCACACCTGGTCGTGCGAGACGTTGACGTAGTACGCCTTGTCCTTGAGCTCGGGCAGCGTGATGGTCACGTTGTACGTGCTGTTGGGGAACTGCGAGGCGACCACGCCCGCCTGCTGCACCTCGGCCGCGACGCGCTCGCTGATGAGCTTGAGCTCGTTCGCCACCTGCAGGTCCACGGTCTCGCCGCGCGCTTGGAGGAAGATCTGCAGGCTGAGCACGAGCACGGCCGCGCTCAGGAAGAACATGAGGACGTAGCCGAGCACCTCGCTCACGCCGTCGTCGTCGCGCGCCAGGCGGCGGAGGGAAGCGCGCATGCTCAGTCCTCCACGGTGACGAGGCTGTAGATGACGGTGAACGCGTACGGCTTCAGGGGCTGGTCGCTGAGGTAGGTCTCCGTGGTCTCCGGGTCGTAGGCCTTGACGAAGCGGTAGCCGCTGACCGCCTCGGTGAGCGCGGAGTAGATGGCGCCTTGGGTGTCACCCCAGATGTAGACGTACGTCTGGTTCACGCTGTCCAAGGCGTTCATCGTGTAGCTGCCGGCGAGGTTGAGGTAGATGCTGTACTGCTCCGCGCCCTGCACGGCGCTGAACGAGGCGGTGCCGTTGACCTTCAGCAGGCGGGCGAACATGCTCGTCGCCTGCACCCCGGAGCTGTTCGTGAAGTCGCGGGGCGGGGGCACGCTGAGCGTGCTCTGCGTGACGAGGCCGTTCGCGTTGCCGGTGAGGATGGCCCCGTTCACGTCGTAGACGTGGCGCACGCCCTGGCCGAGGTCGCCCCGCCAGTGCACGTGGCCCACGTCCGCGAGCTCCGCGACGTGCACGACCTGCACGGCGCTGCCCGCGGTCTCGTCGTTGATCTGGAACGTCAGGACCTTGTTGTCGATGTTCTGGATGGTGCACGTCGCGCCCGTGCCGTTGAGGTGGAGGTAGAGCGTGGTGAGGACGGCGGGCGGCGCGTAGCCGACGTAGCTCGCCGTGCAGGCGCTGCCGCCGCCGGCCTGGACCTGCAGCTCCTGCTTCGCACCGCCGATCCACTGGTACGCGTGGAGGCGGTAGGTGTGGCCGCCGGTGCCGTTCTTCAGCTCCACCTTGAACTGCTCGTTGTTGTCGCTCAGGCCGGACCACTTCACCTGGGCATGCCCGGCCCCGCCCAGCGCGTCCGCGGCCACGAGCCAGCGGTTCGCGCTCTGGTTCACGTCGATGGAGCCGTGGTTCAGCGTGGGCTGCCACTTGAACGTCGTCTGCCCGGCGGAGCCGCTCAGGAGCTGCTGCAGCGTCGCGTCCAGCGTGCGGAACTGGTCGAGCACGCTGCGCACCTCGACGATGGCCTGCATCTCCTGAATGGCGGGCAGGCCCCAGTTGCTCACGGACACGATGCCGAGCACGCTGATGGCAAGGACGAGGATGGTCCCGATGACGGGACTGACCGCCTCCTCCCCGCGTCCCGTGCCGCGCCTGGCGGCGGGACCCCTGCGCTCGGCTGGCATGCTCGACCCCGTTGGCCGTTCTCTCCGAGGGCATGCGGCATGGAGGCGGCGGAAACGGGCGAAAGGCCGGAGGGGCCCTGCTGGACCTGCGGCTTGGACCTTGCGCTTTGGGGCGCCTCACCCCGGTCCGGGGGAGCGCGTCACGTTGGTTGCGCGGCCGGCTGGGGCCTCGTCAGAACACGCGCTTCGTGCTCTCCAGCCACAGCCCCTTGTCCGTCTCCTTGAACAGCAGGATGCGCGTCGGGTCGCGCAGGTTCAGCATCTTCGTGACCTGGAGGTAGTTGTAGATGCCGAAGCCCTTGCGCTCCACGCCGATCTCCATGACGCCGGTGGCGGCGTGCTTCAGGGCGGCCTCGAACTGCGGCGTGTGCAGGCCCTTGACGAGCGTGACCATCTGCATCGCCCCGGCCTCCTCGCCGTTGTGCACGAGGTGGCGGAACACGTCGAGCACGCCGCGCTCGTCGCGGCCCTGGCACAGGGAGCTGAGGGAGTCGATGGTCAGCCGGTACCGGCCGGCGCTCGCCTTCATCGCCTCGTTGAGCACGTCGTCGAGGGCGTTCTTCGCGCCGAGCCGGATGGCGTCGGGGGCGTGGCCGTTCGTGCCGCCGAACTGCGCGGCGTAGCCGTCGTAGACCTGGAGCTTGCCCTTCGTCCCGCCGATGTCCGTGGCCAAGGCCTTGATGCGGTCGCCGCACCCCTTGGAGGGCCGGTCGAACTCGAAGAACAGCGCTTGGTCGCCTTGGGCCACGCCGCCGGCGGTGAACTGCTCCGCGAACACGCTGAGGGCGTTGCACGGCTCGCCGAGCACGAGCACGGTGCTCCCCCGGGGCAGGCCTCCGCCCAGCTGGGCATCGAGGCCGCTGATGCCGCTGGTGGCGAGCTCCGTGGGCGACATGCTTCATCAGGCCTTGGCGGCGCGCCGGGAAAAGGGTATGGGAAAGAGGGCTGTCTCACCCCGTTCCGGGCCCTCCGCCCGGAATCGGCAGGCTCAAAAGGGGCTCACCCCCGTGGGCGCATCGTCCGGTGCGCGCCGCCGGGATGCGCCACGGCAGGTTGATGTAGCGTCCTGCCCCATGGCCGGGCGTGGCCGGCCTCAGCCTCGTCCCGGACGTGACGCAGCTGCGCTTCTCGCTCCTCGACGAGGTCGGCATCGCGCTCTTCTTCGGGGCCGCGGTCGTGTACCACTCCTTCTACGCGCTGTGGACGCAGCTCCATCCCCTGGCGACGGTGAAGGGCAAGGTCGCGCTCTACCGGCGCACGTGGGTGAAGCGCATCGTGGACCGCGACGAGCAGCTGCTCGCCG
>JAIVGT010000252.1 GCA_020201485.1 Halobacteriales archaeon | reverse complement strand
CTCCTGCACCGCGCCCTGCACACCGACCACGCCGAGCCGCAGCTCCACAGGAAGCGCACACGCGCCGCGGCCAAAACGGTTGCGCCATGGCACGTGAGCGCATGCGCGTAGGGACCGGCAAAGCATCGGGGACAAGATATTTGGAGCCCGGCGCCTTCCTTCGCGGGGGTGCGGTCGTGCAGGAGCTCGTCCAGGCCCGGCGCGTGTGCGCGGTGTGCCGCGGGGAGAAGCCGGTCAGCGGCGTGTGGTACCTCTTGCCTCCGGCGCGCGGTGCCAGCCGGTTCGTCTGCGAGTCCTGCTTCGCCCCGAACGCGGTCGCCTAGCTTCTTGCCTCGCCGCGCGATGCCCGGGCGTGTTCCTCGGCCTGCCCGACCTGGCGTGGGAAGCGCTCAGCTACGTCAGCTTCGTCCTCCTCCTCGGCGCCTTTGGCGCGAGCGCGTGGGGCAAGCTGGCCCGGGAGAGCGACGCGTACTTCGGCGCGAACGCCGTGGGCAGCTTCATCCTCGCGCTGTACTCCGCGAAGCTCGGCAGCCCGGCCTTGACCCTGCTCGAAGGGGCGTGGTGCGCCATGGCGGTCGGGGGCTGGGTGCACGCGCGGCGCAAGCTCAGTACGGCTTAGCGCGGCCCGCGGCCTGCCACTTCGGGAAGAGGGCGGCGCACTCCGCGGCGAGCACGCCCCCCTGGACGTGCACGCTGCTCTTGCCCAGGCGCACCATGTCCTCGGCGCCGATGGTGAGCTCGCGGAAGCCCGCGCGCAGGGCATCGGGGATGCGCGCGCCGAACACGACGCGGTCCACGTTCGCCCAATGGCAGGCGGCCATGCACATCGGGCACGGCTCGGTCGTGGTGTAGACCGTGGCGCCGCGCAGGTGCACCTCGCGCGCCGCCTGGCAGGCGCGCTGCAGGGCGACGACCTCGGCGTGGGCGGTGATGTCCGTGCGCAGCCAGACCTCGTTGTGCCCGCGCGCCAGGACCTGCCCGTCGCGCACGATGGCGCACCCGAAGGGGGTCTGGCCGTTCGCGATGGCCTCCTCCGCGACGCGGATGGCCTCGCGCATCCACCGCTCGTCCACGCGCGGACATGCCCGCGCGGCCCTTGAACGTCGCGGTTCAGAGGGGCGGCGGAGGGAAGGTGGGCACGTCCTCGACCCAGGGCAGGGGGACGGCGCATTCCGTACTCGGGCCGAAGCCCTCGACCTCGACGGTCTGCTTGCACGGCTGGCCATCCCCGGAGGACTCCGACAGGCTGGCGCTCAGCCCGGGGGCGCTCGCGCCCACCCAGCGCTCGTCAAAGCTGGTCGTGCCGGAGCCGTCGTCGTAGCTGGCCTGCTGCTGGCGGAAGCCGACCTGCTCGCAGCGCAGGCTGACGTCGCACATGAACAGGCCGAGGAACGTCGCATTGGAGCGGAAATGCTGGGCGTAGGTCGTGCCCCCGTTGTCGTCGTAGGTCGCGCCCTCGACGCCGTTCTGCTGGAAGCCCAGCGTGTACGCCTCGCCGAGCGCGCTCGACGTCCCGACGCCGCCCTGCACCCCGACGAAGGTGAGCCGGCCGTGCGAGCTGCCCCCGCCCGCGTCGCCCGGGTAGGTGTAGCCGTAATCGGTCGCGTAGTCCACCTGCTGCGCGCCCACGTTCGTCGTGACGCCCACCGGCCCCATCGTCTCGATGTCGCTGACGAAGACCGGCACGTTCGCGTCCTGCACCTGGCGGTAATGATAGCTCGGGTCGCTGCTGCCGGCCTCCTGGTGGAGCGTGCCCAGCACGCACACCGCGTACCCGCCGGTGGGGAAGGGCGTCTCGCCGTACACGCACGGCATGGCGGCCGCAGTGCCGGCCAGCGCCAGCAAGGCGAAGGATGCGACGAGGGCGCGCAGCATGCTCGGCCAACGCTGCGTGCGCCGAAGTAGGTTCTGTGGATGGCGTGGTCAGGCCCGCTCGCGCGCCTGCCGCCGTTGCTGCCGCGTCAGCGCGGGTCGCAAGCAGCCCATCCCGGCGAGGGCGAGCACGGCCCCGCTCAGCGCGGCGATGGACAGACCCGCCCGCTCCACGCTCGCCGCCAGCCCCACGCTCGGGCCGAACACGACGAGCCCGGCGCCGGCGAACCACAGGAGCAGGCCGAAGGAGATGCGCAGCCGCTGCGCGCGGTCCGTCGGCCCTGTCAAGCCCGAGGTCGCGACCGGGACGAGCGGCAGGGTGAGGCCGAGGAGGAGGAGCCCGGGCAGGATGCCGCTCAGCCCGAGCAGGCCGATGCCCGCCGCGAGCACCCCGAGGACGCCGATGGCCACGAGGCCCACGCCGAGCGTGCGCAGGGCGAGCACGTTACCAGCCGCGCTCCTGGAGCCGGTCCTGGGGCGCGATGCTCTCGATGGTCTTGCCCGGCATGGCCTCGCCCAGGCCGATGCTGACCTCGGCCAGCACTTTCGGGTCGTCGTGGTGCAGCACGGCCTCGACGATGGCGCGCGCCCGGCGCTCCGGGTCGTTGCTCTTGAAGATGCCCGAGCCGACGAACACGCCGTCGTTGCCCAGCCGCATCATGAGCGCCGCGTCCGCGGGCGTGGCGATTCCGCCGGCGGCGAAGTCCACCACGGGCAGGCGGCCCAGCTTGTGGATGTCGAGGAGCACGTCGAACAGGCCGTCGGTCGCCGTCTCGAGCGTCAGGTCGGCCCACAGGTGGTCCTTCGCCGCGGGCGTGGGGTCGAGGCTGGCCTCCCGGCGCGCCTCGCCCAGGAGCACGGCGTACCGGCCGGCGTAGTGCGCGGCCAGCTCGCGGAGCGCGTCTTTGTCCAGGCGCTGCACCTCCTCGATGCCGCGGCTGATGAGCCGGCGGTGGCGCACGGCCTCGATGACGTTGCCCGTGCCCGCCTCGCCCTTCGTGCGCACCATGGCCGCGCCCTCGAAGATGCGCCGCGTGGCCTCGCCCAGGCTGCGCGCGCCGCACACATAGGGCACGGTGTACGGCCGCTTGTCGATGTGGAAGAACGGGTCCGCCGGCGTGAGCACCTCGGACTCGTCGATCATGTCCACGCCCAGGCCCTCGAGGATGTGGGCCTCGACGAGGTGCCCGATGCGGGCCTTGGCCATGACCGGGATGGTGACGGTGTCGATGATGTTCTGCACGATGCGCGGGTCGGCCATGCGCGCCACGCCGCCCTGCGCGCGGATGTCCGCCGGCACGCGCTCCAGGGCCATGACCGCGACCGCGCCTGCGTCCTCGGCGATGGCTGCCTGCTCGGCGTTCGTGACGTCCATGACCACGCCGCCCTTCTGCATGGCGGCGAAGCCGCGCTTGAGGAGCTCGGTGCCGTGGCGCAGCTTCGACAGGTCCACGTTCGCGGGCATGGTCGCGGCGCCATCCGCGGCTGTGTATAAGAGGGTTTGCGGCTGCCGGCGGCGGCCCGCCGGGCGGGAAACCATGCGCCGCGCGCATGTCTTTGCGATGCGCGGAAACCCGCCGCGAAACGGGCGCATGCAGCCCCCTTCCCCCGGCTGTTTCCGCCGCGCCTATGAGGCTGCGCGCCGTTCCCCGCGCATGACCCTCCACGCCCTGCAGGCCGAGCTCGCCGCGCGCTTCGCCGCGCAGGACCGGGCGAGCGGCGCGGCGTTCCTCGTCAGCGTGCTGCAGGAGGAGGTGGGCGAGCTGGCGCGCGCCGTGCGCAAGGGCCAGCAGGAGCACGCGGGCAAGGAGGCGGTGGACGTGCTGTTCCTGGCGCTCAGCCTGTGCAACGTCCTCGGCCAGGACGCGGAGGGGCAGCTCCGGGCGAAGTTCCTCCAGCGGCCGATGGGCGACGTGACGCGCACGTGGACCGACCTACCGCGCTGAGCGCCGGCGCGCCGCGAGCCCGGCGAGGCAGAGCAGCGCCAGGCCCAGCCCGGCGTCCGGGATGGGCTTGGGGTGGCTGGGCTGCATGGCGGTCGGCTCGAGCTTCGCCGCGTTGTTGCCCTCGTCCGACTCGCGCACGGCATCCACCGGGTCCACGAGCGCCTGGAACGTGTGCGCGCCCGGCGCGGCGTGCCACTCCGCCCACGTCGCGTTCGTGCCCGCGCCTGCGGCCAGGCCGGCGACGTCCACGCTTCCCACGCGCTGCCCGTCCACCATGACGACGACGCTGAACGGACCCGCCGCTCCCGCTCCCTTGTTCCGGACCTCGACGACGATGGGCACGACCGTGCCCGCCACGGGCTGCGCGTCCGCCGGGCCGACGCTGATGCTGAGCGTGTCCTGGTTGTTCTGCTCGTTGGGCTCGGCCAGGACCCGCGCGCTGTCGGCGAGGGCGGTGACGGTGTGCGTGCCGGCGACCGCGCTCCACGTCGGCGAGGCGAGCGTCGCGCTGTGCGCCGCTGCCAGGCTGGGGATGTGGCTCGTGCCGATGCCCTTGCCGTCCACGCTGAAGGTCACGTCGAACGCGCCGGCGTCCGCCGTGCCGGTGTTGCGCACGACGAGGCTGAACGTGGTGGGCGTGCCGGCGTCGGGCGCGGCCGGGCGGGCGGTGAGGCCGAGCGCGGCGAGGTCGGCCGCCGGCCTGCCGGGCGTGACGGCGAGCCGGGCCTCGTTGTTGCTCTCGTCGCGCTCCCCCACGGCGTGCTGGTCGTCGGCGACGGCGCGCAGCGTGTGGTTGCCGGCGACGGCGCGCCACGTCGCGGTGAGCGCGCTGCTCGTCTGCCCGGCGGGGAGCGCGGGGATGTTCGCCGTGCCGATGGTGGCGTTGCCGTCGAGGAAGGCGAGGCGCGCCGCGCCGGAGGCGGCGCTGCCCTGGTTCTTCACGTAGGCGGTCAGCGTCGTGCTCGCGCCCGGGTTCGGCGCGGGCGGGCTCATGGACAGGCCGGTGACGACGAGGTCGGGCTTGGGCTGCGAGGGCCCGATGTCCACCGTGAGCTCGTTGTTGAACTCATCCGCCTCGGCGACGGCGTGCTCGCTGTCGGCGATGGCCTGGATGTGGTGCGTCGTGTCCACGGTGATGCCGCCGCGCGTGTACGCGACCTCGGCGAGCGGGTCGAGGCGCGCCACGGCGATGGGCTCCATCGGGTTCCCGTCCGCGCTCACCGTCACCGTGAACGCGCCGGCGGAGACCTCGCCCGCGTTCACGAGGTGGATGACCGCAGCCACGTCCTGGCCCTGGGCCGGGCTGGGCGGGTTGAAGGTGATGGCGCTGACCTTGATGTCGGGCTGGTCGACGTGCGCGCCGGCGCTGAAGGCCTTCGTGAGGTCGTTGTTGCCCTCGCCCGACTCGTTCACGGCGTGGCCCGCGTCCGCGGCGGCGACGGCGGTGTGGCTGCCCTGCGTGGCGACCCAGGTCGGGGAATCGACGCTCTTGCTCTGGCCCGCGGCGAGGTCGGCGACGTGCGTGACGCCGATGGCGTCGCCGTCCACCTCGAACCCCACGTCGAACCCGGCGCTGTCGCTGCCGCCGCTGTTGTGCACCACGGCCGTGAAGCGCACGCCCTGCCCCGCGGTCGGCGCGCCCGGCGTGACGCCGAGGCTCGTCACCTTCAGGTCGGGTTGGCTCGCGGCCTGCGCGCCGGGCAGCGAGGAAAGGACCAAGGCCAGCAGGAGGAGCCAGGCTGCGTTCCGCATGGGAGCCTCTTCCCGGGCTGGGTGCCTGCCCGCCAAGTAGGTGAGGGCACAACCCTCGCGGACAGGCCGCGGTGGTTGCCCGGTTCAGCCGATGGCGATGGTCACCTGCTCGCCCTCGATGTCCCATTCCTTGACGTGCTTGCCCGTGGGGCTGTCGCTGAGCGTCAGGCTCGCGCTGCGCGTCTGCTCGGCGATGCGGGCCAGGTGCGGCTGGAGCTGGGCCGCGCGCTGCGGGTCGAGGCGGAGCTCGGTGCGGATGGCCTGGCCGCGCTCCAGCTTCGCCTCCTTGCGCATCTCCTGCACGCGGCGCACGATCTCCCGCGCCAATCCCTCCGCGGCCAGCTCGGGCGTGATGTGCGTGTCGAGGTACACGCTGCCCCCGTCGAAGTCGGAGCCGACGACGCCCTCGGGCAGCGTGCTGGCGAACTTCACCATGTCCGCGGTGATGCTGGCCTGCTGCCCGTCCACGTCGAGCGGGTACGGGCCGGCTTCGAGCGCGGCGCGCAGCTCCAGCGCCGGCTGGGCCTTGAGCGCCTCCGTGACCTTGGGCGCGAGGCCCTTGAACGCCGGGCCGAGCTTCGTGCGGTCGGGCTGCGCTTGCCAGGCCAGGCCTTCCCAGCGCTCCCCGGCGA
>JAIVGT010000251.1 GCA_020201485.1 Halobacteriales archaeon | reverse complement strand
CCGGTCATCTGCGCGAGGTAGGCGCGGAAGCGGCTCATGTCACGCGGCATGTCGTAGAGGGCGCGCTGCTGCCCGAGGATGCGGAGCAGCTCCAGCCGCACGCTATTCGACCGCCTTCTCCTCGACCTCGGTCGGCGCGTCCGAGCCGGGAGCCTCGGCCTCCGCCTCCAGCTCCGGCACCGGCTCATCCGGCATCTCCTTCTGCGGCTCCGTGCCCGGGATGAGCTTCGTCTCGAGGACCTTCTTCTCGCGGTTGGGGCACTGCATGTTCACGCACAGCACCCAAGGCCGCCGGCCCGGGTTGAGGATCTTGATGACGGGCGCGTCGCACGCCGCGCACATCGTGGCCGTCTTCTGGATCCGCCCGTACTGCGGCACGGGGTAGGTCTGCGTGCACTCCGGGTAGCCGGAGCAGCCGACGAACCGCTTGCCCGTGCGCGCCTTGCGCACCATCAGGCCCTTGCTGCAGCGCACGCACCTGCCGATGATGGCCTGCTCGCGCAGCGCCTCGCGGATGCTGTCGCCGATGGGCTGGCGGTTGGCCTCCAGCTCCACGAGCACCTCGCTCAGCAGCTTGCGGCTGTCGCCCACGACGTCCACGAGCGTCTTCTGCCCCTCGGCGATCTCGTCCATCTCGCGCTCGAGCTGCGCCGTCATGTCCGGCTTGGCGATGTGCGGGGCGTGGTTCTCCAGCGCCTCCACGACGGCGAACGCCGCCTCGCCCGGCTGGGGCGGGCTGTTCTGGATGTACCCGCGGTCGTAGAGCTTCTTGATGATCTCGTGGCGCGTGGACTTCGTGCCCAGGCCGAGCTCCTCCATCAGCTCCAGCAGCTTGCCCTGGCTGATGCGCTTCGGCGGCTGCGTCATCTTCGCGTCGAGGTCGATGCCCAGGACGCGCACCTGCTCGCCCTCGCGCAGGGGCGGGAGGATGCTCTCCTTCGCCCCGCTGTACGGGTAATAGGCCTTCCAGCCCGCTTCGAGCACGGCCATGCCCGTGCTGCTGAACGCCTCGCCCCGGATGTCGAACACGGCCTTGATGTTCAGGAGCTTGGCGTCGGGCGCGAGCGTGGCGAGGAAGCGGCGCGTGACGAGCTCATAGACCTTCCACTCGTCCGGCTGCAGGTCGACCTTGCTGGCAGACTCCTGGGGCGTGATGGGCGGGTGCGCCGGGTCGCGCTTCTTGCCCGAGGTGGGCTTCAGCTCCGGTTGCTCCAGGATGCGCTCCGCGAGATGGCCCAGCTCCTGGCTCGTCGTGAGCTTCTGCACCATGTCCTTGAGGGGCAGGGAAGAGGGATACTCCGTGTTGTCCGTGCGCGGGTAGCTGAGCAGGCCCTTCATGTACAGGCCCTCGGCGAGGTTCATGGCGCGCGCCGCGCTCAGGCCGAGCCGGGTGGCAGCGGCGAGGAAGGCCGTGGTGTTGAAGGGCTCGGGGGCGCGTTCGCGGCGCTCCTTCTTCTCCACGCTCTGCACCTTGGCCTGGTCCGCGCCCTGGATGCGCGCGTGCACCGCCTGCGCCTCGGCCTCGGTGTCG
The DNA here is from genome assembly GCA_020201485.1 of Halobacteriales archaeon. GTDB lineage: Archaea > Thermoplasmatota > SW-10-69-26 > JACQPN01 > JAIVGT01 > JAIVGT01. The sequence continues at coordinate 4,679 of JAIVGT010000251.1, read as the reverse complement.
TAGCGGCCGTGCGCGTGGCCGGCGAGGAAGTCGATGTTCTGGTGGTGGAGCTTGGCGCTGAACTCCCAGTAGGGCGTGGGGACGAACTTGCGGATCTCCTTCTCCTTGTCCACGAGGACGGCGAGCGTCGGGCTCTGCACGCGCCCCACGCTCAGGTAGTCCTGGCCGTACTGGCTGCTGGCGAGGCTGATGAAGCGCGTGAGCACCGCGCCCCACGCCAGGTCCACGACCTGCCGGGCGTGCGCGCTGTCCGCGAGGTTCATGTCGAGCTTGCTCAGCGCGCCGAAGGCGCGGCTGATCTCCGTCTTCGTGAACGCGCTGTAGCGGGCACGCTTCACCTCGAACGGCTCCGTGCGCGCCTTCTTCACCTGCTCCAGGGCCTCGACGCCGATGAGCTCGCCCTCGCGGTCGAAGTCGGTGGCGATGATGACGCGTTCCGCGTCGCGCGCCAGGGTCTTCAGCGCGTCGCCGATGCCCTTCTCCTTGACGATGCGCTCCGGGTCCGCGAGGACGAGCTCCTGCAGCGGGACCCGCTGCCACGATTTGTACTTCTTCGGGTAGGTGAGCTCGACGATGTGGCCCTTGAGGCCGATGAGCGTGGCGCGCCGGCCGCCCTGCCACGTGATGTCGTAGGTGTCGACGCCCTTGACCTTGCCCTTCTTGACCTTGCCATCGCCGAGCAGGTCGGCGAGCTTCTTCGCGGCGAGGTTCTTCTCCGCGATGATGAGGTCGCCCGGGATGACCTTGGCGCGCGGGGACTCGGGCTCTCCCGCCTCCGTGCCGTTCTCGGGAGCAGCCTGCTTGGGCTTCGCCTTCTTGGCCTTGCGCTTCGGCGGAACGGGCTTCGCGTCGTCGGCGGCTGCCTCGGGGGCGGCCTCCTCCGGCTGGGCGTTCGGTTCCGGCTTCGGTTTCTTGGCCATGGTCCGGCGCTATCTCCCCGGCGCGGTGCCGGCCTCGGAGCCGGGGACCGACGCAGCGTGGTCGGCGGCCGGACGGCTGGCCGGTCTATATATGGGTTCTTGGCGGAGGTCGCCGAAAGTACGCCTTTCTCGCACGAATGTGCGCGCTAACGCGCAGGGCAGGCCATTGCGATGCGTTCGCTGCGCGTCAGGTGGGTCGCCGCGAGCGGCAGCGCGGGCTCCTCGGCCCAGACGTCCCCCGATCCCTCCACGACCGCGAGACCTGCGCCGGCGACCGCCCACGGGCTCGTGCTCCCGCGCAGCGCGGCGAGCGCGGCCGGGGTCCACGCGACCGGAGGCCAGGGCTGGCCCGCCTCGTGGTTCACGTCGAGCGCGAGGGTCTGCACCTCCACCGCCTGCGCGCAGGGTCCAGGTCCGATCCCCGGGCTGAGGGCCGTGACATGCAGCGGCGTCTCGAAATGCCGGGCGACGTACCAGAGCAGCTCGCTGCCGTCCGCCAGCGCGTGGGCCGGCGCTCCACCGGCCAGCCATTGCGATTGCGGGCCGTAGTTGGTCTGCACCCAGTCCACGCGGTAGTCCCACCACGCCGTGTCCCAGGCGTACTCGCCCTGCACCGCGAGCGGCTCCAAGTCGTCGAACTCGTCGCTCACGCGCAGCGCGAGGCCGGTCGCGGCGAGCGCGCCGAGCGGCGTGTGGGCATCCAGCGTGTACGCGCGGCCGCTCGTCGCGACGAGCGGGAACGCGTCGCGCAGCGGGACCCACCCGTCGAACCAGGTCTGCTGCCGGCCCTCGACGCGCACGTGCACGCGCAGGTCCTGCGCGCCCGCGGGGACGCTGGCCAGGACGAGCACCAGGACCAGCACGGCGCGCAGCATGGGCTCACGCCACGAAGTCGTGCCCGAGGAGCGCGGTCGCGGCCCAGGCGGTGGTGCTCAACGGGGAGAAACCGGGGTTCCCCGGCTCCCAGGCGAACCGCCCGTCCTGCGCCTGCAGGGTGAGCAGGTAGTTCACGAGGTTGTGGTCCGCGGGCAGCGTCCAGAGCGGGCCCGCCGGGTCCTGCCCCGCCGCGTGCAGCCCCATCACGCCCCAACTCGTGCTGTCGGCGTTGCTGCCCAGGTCGCGCTGCGCCTGCTCGAGGTCGAGCGCGCTCGCGTCGAAGGCCAGGCCCACGGCTTGGTTCAGCAGCCCACCGCTGCACCCGCCATCGACACCCTGCCCGAGCTTGATGTACGCGATGCCCCGCAAGATGGCCGGGTCGGTGCCCGAGCTCCCGGTGTGCAGGAGCGCGACGAGCCCGGCGCTCGTCGTGTCCACGTCCGTGAACACGAGGCCGAACGCCGTGCTGTCCGGGCAAGCGATGGGGTCGAGCGTGGCGAAGCTCCACCCGCCGCCCGGCTGCTGGTTGGCGAGGACGACGGCCCGCTCCTGCGCAACAAGGGCATCATCGTTCGGCACGCCGGCCGCGGCCAAGGCTTGCAGGGCGAAGACGTCGTCGTTCAGCAGGCACGGGTTCCCGACCTGCGTGCCATCGCTCCGGCTGCGCAGCTCGGCGAGGGGGTCGAAGGGCAGGGCGGTGCGGACGTCGAGCCCGCAAGCGCTGACGGCGAGCATCTGCCGCGCCAGGCTGGTCTCGGTCATGTCCGGGAGCGTGTCGGCGAGCACGGCGTCGCACAGGCTCGCCCCGCCGTGGCGCAGCTCCGAGGGCGGCCTGCCGGCACGGGCGAAGGCGATGGCGCTCCACGCCGCGTCCGACGTGGCGCCGATGCGGCCATCGGGCTGCTGCAGGCTGGCCAGGTAGTCGAGCGCGCGGTGCGCGGCGTCCTCGGGCGCGGCCTGGCCCAGGGCGGGCACGGCGAGCAGCGCGGCCAGGGCGAGCGTGATGAGCTTGAGCGTCATCCTCCGTCCTCCATCAAGTGCGCTTGACCGGAGTCAAGCGGGGTGGAAGCGCGGCTGCTCGCCAAATAGGTTCCGGGCGAACCTTCTTGGGCCATCGCGCCCTGCCCGGACCCGTGCGCCTCCTCCGCGACAAGGCCTCCCTCACCCGGCTCCTCCTGCTCCTGGAGGTCCAACGCGGGACGCACACGAAGCTGCGCGGCCTGGCGGACAAGCTGGGCATGACGGTGCAGGGCGTGAGCAACTACGTGCAGGAGGCGCAGCGCGCGGGCCTGGTGCGCGCCGGGCGCGGGCGCTACGAGCTGACGCCGAAGGGCCTGCAGGCGTTGCAGGAGGGCGTGGGGGAGCTGAAGGGGTTCAGCGACGCGGCGTACCAGCGCATCCACGTCATCGAACGCTGCGCGGCGGTCGCGGGCGCGCGCGTGCGCGAGGGGCAGCGCGTCGGGCTGTTCATGCACGAGGGCATGCTCGTGGCCAAGCCCGGGGCGCGCAGCCCATCGCAGGGCACGGCGGCGCAGGACGCGCGCGCCGGCGAGCTGCTCGACGTGCGCGGCCTGGAGGGCCTGGTCGAGCTGCGGCCCGGCCGCGTCCACGTGCTCGAGGTGCCCGAGGCTCCCGGCAGCGCCACGACGCGGAGCGCGCGGAGCCTGGCGCGGTGGAAGGGCAAGGTGCAGCGCGTGGGCGCGCTCGGCACGGAGGCGCAGGTGCTCGCGGCGCGCGCCGGCCTGGGCCCCGACTTCGGCTTCGCGGCGGCGCACGCCAGCCACCACGCGGCCCAGCTCGGCCTGGACGTGCTCCTGCTCGTGAGCCCGGGGCAGCTCCGCTTCGCGCTGGACGAGCTCGAAGCCTTGAACGAGGACGCGCTCAGCCCGGTGCGGCTCGCGCTCCACAGCGTGCGAGGCCGGGCATGAGCATCCAGGTCGGGGGCTTGTCCTTGCAGGCCGAGGGCCGGACGCTGCTGCGCGACGCGGACCTGCATGTTTCCGAAGGCCGGGCGCGCCTCCTCGCCGGGCCGAGCGGCTGCGGCAAGAGCACGCTGCTCCGCGCGCTCCTCGGGCTGCGCCGGCCGGGCTTGGCGGTCGCAGGCAGCGCCAAGGTCGCAGGGATGGACGCGCTCCGCACACCCACGCCCCGGCTCGCGCGCTTCGCCGGCCTGCTGTTCCAGGACGCATCGGCCATGCTCGCCCAGCCCGATGCCGAAGCGGAGCTGAGCTTCCGCCTGGAGAACCTCGGTCTGCCGCGGCGCGACGTCGAGGAGCGCATGGCGCGGGCGGTGCGCGCCGGAGCCCTCGAAGCGCTGCTCGGCCGGCCCCTGCACACGCTGAGCGGAGGCGAGCTGAAGCGCCTCGCGCTCGCCGCGCTCCGCGCTGGTGAGCCCCGCGCGCTGCTCCTCGACGAGCCGCTCGGCGGCCTGGACGCGGCCTGGGCGCGGCGCGAGGCGGCCTGGCTGCGCAAGCCCGAGCCGGCGGTCCTCGTCGTCGAGCACCGCGCGCGCGAGCTGCGCGGGCTGCCCACGATGCACGTCGCGGGCGGCAGCATCGTGTCGCGCGCTCCGCCCCTGGCCGGCCACGCAGCGAGGCCGCGCCCCCCCGGAGCGGTCTGGCCGTTGGTGCGTGCCGAGGACGTGCGCGTCGCGCTCGGCGGGCGCGAGGTGCTGCGCGGCGCGTCGCTCGAGCTCGGCCACGGCGTCACCCTCCTCATGGGTCCGAACGGGTCGGGCAAGAGCACGTTGCTGCGCGCGCTCGCCGGCCTCGCGCCCCGGACCAGCGGCACCGTCCTCGTCGCCGGGCTCGACCCGATGCGCACGCCGCGGCCGAAGCTCGCGCGCGAGGTCGGCTTCGTCGGGCAGCACGCCGAGGACATGTT